>NZ_VTYM01000011.1:0-103432 GCF_013113925.1 Alteromonas sp. 07-89-2
AACATATTTTATATAAAATTTTACATATAAGTCTTTTTAGTTACAGAATGACTTCAGAAGGAATATAAAAAAGCGCGCATGGAATTGCTTTCAGCGCGCCTAGCTTTGTGAACGATATGAACTAAAATCGGACAGTAGAGTAATCTTAAAAGTTTAAAACTATAAAATCAGATCGTGCATCCAATTTAGTGAAGGCAACTGCTGCTCTGGTTGGTAAAAGAGTCGATTTAGTCTACCTAACAAATTAACTGAACGGCTGGGATCGTGCGCTTTAACCCTATGCTCACTTTCGGTTAGCATGAACTCCCAAGGCTGAAGATTAAGTTCGTCTACTTCTTCCTGCCTAACGCCCAGTGATTGCAATGTTGACAAAATTCGCTCCGTTTTACTTTCGGCAATAGGAATAATTTCGTTGCCGTATAAATCATCAAGCGGCGCATTGATAGCTTCTAACGTGTGATTTATTGCTGCCCACACTTCATCGTGGTCAAACGCCCAGCCTCGCGGAGCATAGTACCCCTCTATTTCCCACTCAAACTCTGCGTTGCTTACAGCAATAGAGCTTTCTGCTTCAGGAGAATAAGCTAGATCGGGTTTAGCGCCAATGTTGTAGGCGTCTACACTCATGGCGACGCAAATGATCAAATCACCACAATGTTGCTTGTTTGTGTAAAGTGCTTCAAATGCTGCTCGCTTAACCCCCATCCAACCGTGTACTCTTGAGGGTTGTTCAACAAAGTGTCTTACATCATCGGGTAAGTCTTCGCCATAGGCATTGATGAGCAAAGGAAGCGGATTTTGATCTGGCGCTTCGTCTGGCATCCACACTTCGTATTCTTGTCGGTTGTCAGCTTTTCCGCGACTTTTAATTCCGAAAGACAAATTCACAGGGCGGCAAATACTTCTATCTTCATCCACTTTGTGAAAATACTCAGAACGCATGCGTTTAATAAATGGCGCGTCTAGCCCAGCCAACGCTGCTGTTGGGTAGCGATAGCCTATTTCACTATGCTCTACCATATGTAACGTGGGAATAGCCTGAGTCAGCTTATTCTTCAAGCCCGACAACGCATGAACTTTGGGCAGTACAATGCTTCTCTCTGGTTCGATGGTAAGCCGACTCCCATCTTCGGTTACGAACTTTGGCGTTTTATGAAATTCATACCCCGTAAACCCTAAGGTGTCTACAGCGGCGTTTCGATACTGAGAAAGCTCATTGAAAAGCGCTGTATGATTGCGAATATGCTTAAATAACGGTCTTGATGCGGTCATCTTCTCTCCATTTACGCTACTTCCATTAGAGCTAATTACACTTAGCGTTCTATGCGGCCAAATAATTACTTACCGTCTCATCTTTCTGACTGTTCTCACACGATACATCTATATGTGAAATTTACGCTCAACTGTGTGTAACGAATCTGTAACCCTCTTTTTGAGCTGTTTACCTTTAATCTCGCTTAGTTTGGATTTAAAAAGCGGTGCCAAATTTGTGCGCCAGCATCATCGTACCGTTTTACTAGATTACGATAGCGCTCACGCATTGCTACATCTGCAAGTGGCGATGGCAATAAGGGGTCAAACACCAAGTGGTATAACGCCCTGTCTCCTATCACATAAGATTCTTTGGTTGCTTCTTCAAGGGGTAAAGACGTTAATCGAGCAAGAGATTCCTCTATTTCGATGCATCCGTCTTTATAAAGTGCCTTTAGGTTTAGGTGGCTCCATAATCCCATCGCCCTGCTGTGTGCTTTAGTGTCAAAGTCGCTGGCACTAAACACGAGCGCCTTTTTCGATAGACCAAGTGTGTAAAGTTTGTCTCTTACTTCGCCTGCTCCGCCTGAGAAATTGTTCGGTCTGAGGTAAACGTCGTTTGTCAGCTTTCTCATCCCCAAAAGCTTCAGCGCTCGTTCATTATTTCTGAGCTGCTTTTTATCACTTTTAGGAAGCGTGCTGGTTTGAACGACAACCCAATCATTTTGCCAGGGCACAAGCCCATCTTCATCCTCTCGCCACTGATGAATTTCCTTCGCAAAACGAATGCCTTTGTCGCCCAGCTTGTAAAAACCGCGTTCAACCAAGGTAATAAGCTGTGCAGACTGTAAACGCGTGAGCGTCACTCGAATGTTATTTTCAGAAATACCAAACAGCGCCCCTACGCGAACAGCTGCACTGGCATTCATTTGAATATTGTCACGGGAGCCCAATAACTTTAGCAGTAGCTTTCTTGCATTGGGCTTTTTCTGTTTTTCTAATTGCAAACTCTATTTACTTCTTTGTCTCAGATAGGACGTAATTTTAATTAAAATATAAATTGGCTTAAGGCCAAACATATACGCATTCATCATTATATAAACACGCGCCGCGCACAAACATTACATAAAATACCAATTTACAACTATTGATGTAATGTTTTAAGGTAGTACTTGGGGATAGTGCTTTAACGTAGCCCTTTAGAGTAAAAGCCCAGTTCAAAGGTACACCTTGTATATTCATCAAGTGGAAATGCTATGACTTCATCAAATCGATTTGTTACGCACGTTGTAGAAAACCAACCCACCATTTCCACGCCCTATAATTTGTGGCGTGATGACACCTTGCTGCGCGTGTTAGTCGCTCAGCATTTGCCATCATCCCACCAGCATGACGAAGGGTTATTAGGCCAGTATGGTCAAATCGCGGGGGATGCACTTATGGCTCACGGAGAGCTTGCTAATAAGAATAAGCCAACTCTCCACACATTCGATCGCTATGGCCGCCGCATTGACGATGTTGAGTTTCATCCCAGCTATCACGCGCTTATGGAAAGTGCGATGCAGCACAATGTACACAACTATTCGTGGAAGCATGAAGGCATTGAAGGCGCACACACCATCAGGGCAGCGCTAATGTATATGCATTATCAGGCTGAGTCTGGCACGTCTTGCCCGCTGACTATGACCCACGCAGCTATTCCGGCCATGCGGTATGGAAAGCAGCTGCCACCCGTATACCTAGAGAAAACCATTAATGGTGTTTATGATCCTCGTTCCCTGCCAGCTAGTCAGAAACATGGACTGACTATTGGTATGGGGATGACTGAGAAACAAGGTGGGTCGGATGTTAGGCGTAATACCACTACAGCGGTGAAACAGGCTGATGGAAGTTACCATATCGTAGGGCATAAATTCTTTTTCTCAGCCCCCATGTGCGACGCTCATCTTATACTTGCGCAAGCCGAAGGCGGACTAAGCTGTTTTTTACTACCAAGGTTGTTGGAAAATGGTGCACTCAATAACGTGCGAATTCAGCGTTTGAAAGACAAGCTGGGTGACTGGAGCAATGCATCGTCTGAAGTTGAATTTCAGGAAGCCACGGCATATTTGATTGGCGAAGAAGGCCGCGGTGTGCCGGTGATCATAGATATGGTGTCGCTTACACGGTTAGACTGTATGATTGGCTCATCAGCACTTATGCGACAATCACTGATTCACGCCTTTCACCACGTAAGTCATCGAGACGCATTCGGCAAGACCTTAGTCAATCAGCCTTTAATGCAAAATGTGTTGGCAGATCTCACCATTGAATGCGCGGCCGCTACTGCACTCACTATGCGCGTTGCCAAAGCGGTTGATAGTGCATCGAGCAATAATCATGAAGCTGCACTGGCAAGGCTGGCCACCGCCATTGGAAAATACTGGATTTGTAAACGCACGCCTATGTTTGTTAACGAAGCGCAAGAGTGTTTAGGCGGTATTGGTTACGTTGAAGAAAACCCCATGCCACGATACTACCGCCAAGCGCCTCTGAACTCTATTTGGGAAGGAAGCGGAAACGTACAATGTTTAGATGTACTGCGCGCACTCGCCAAAGAGCCCAATGTTAAAGAGGCTTTGTTTAGTGAGCTTAAAACACAAGCAGGCAAAAACAAGCACTATGATATTCATCTTAGTAAGCTATTCGACGAGCTATCAAGCACGCGGAATATGGAAACGCGCAGCCGATATTTAACAGAACAAATGGCGCTAGCACTACAAGCATGTTCACTTCTTGCTTCTTCACTCGATAACGACAACGCCCTTATCGACATTGCCCACACCTTCTGTGAATCAAGGCTTGGCAATGCATGTGGTTTTGCCTTGGGGACTCTGCCAGACACCACGCCGTTTGAGAAAATTATTGTGTTTGGGCAGGTATCTAATGACTAAGCAACATCGTACGCTTTCTTTCAGCAAAGATGGCATTAATTAAGTAACTTTCGCTTATTTTGACTTTAAGTACCCCAGAATTGCAGGGTTAGAGCTTCATAGTGCGTTAGATAGAAGTGCTCATGCGATATTAACGACGTAGTTTTTATCAGTGACAAAACAGTTTCTGCCATTTTCTTTAGCCGAATAAAGATGCTTATCTGCGCGTTTCAAAGAAACCTTGAATGATTCACCAACATTAACCACTGTGTAACCTATGCTTATTGTTATATTTTGTTCATTCCCTAAAAATGAAAATTTGAGAGTTTGAATCGATTTCCTCAGTCTGGAAGCAAGGTTATGCATACCCGACTTTTCTGCGCCAGATACGATGATGGCAAATTCTTCCCCACCTATTCTGCCAATGCAATCGTTTTCTCTAAGACAGTTTTTAAGAGCCTCTGCTGCCTTAATAAGCACCTCGTCTCCAGCTTCATGCCCATAAGTATCGTTGATTTTTTTGAAATAATCTAAGTCGAGCATCATTATACCAATATCGTAAGATAACCTCCGCGCCCTCTTAATCTCTCTTTCAGCCTGTTTGAAAAATGCTAAACGATTGGCAACAGAAGTCAGGCTGTCGGTGTATGCGAGATGTTCTAGCTCTGCCTTGGCCTCTTCCAACTCTTCAGTTCGGGTGATTAAGGCTTCTGTGCGCTGCTCCACGATTGATTCAAGCTCGATATTGTGTTTTCGAAGCGACTCCCCAACGCTGTTTACCCCATTTTTAAGTTCCTCAATTTCATCATGGAGTAATTTCTTGCGCCCAAACTCTACAGGCAAAAACTCTTCATCAGGCGAGTAATTTAACAACCACTTATGTATGGATATGATCCGACTTACAATTAAACTGTAGAATACTGATAGTAAGAAAGCCGAGACAATTAAAGTCTTAAATGCTTGTGATACTAGAATTATAAATGCGTCGTTTTTGAGTTCATTAAGGAGTAAGGCGTCAGAGGTTACTAGTTTTACCTCTCCAACTTTGGCGTCATTATTATCAAATCCATAATTAAGGTCGAACGTGTGTTCTACAGAGAAACCACCAAAAAAACCTGATAGTTCAGGTGATAAAAATGCTAGTTCGCCGCCTTTTCTAATAGGGTGCCCAACTTCAATCTTATCTGTCGGCTTTTTACCTAGACCCGTAACAGAAACGTAGCTTATGAAATCATACGATTGAATACCTGTAGCTATGAGTTCAACACCACTTGCGTCTAATTCAAAAACAGCTCTTGAGATAGGTTGCCCATGAACTCTTTCAATATCACGAAGAAATTGTTCCATTTCTTGTTTTCTTTCTCCATAGGACAGAGCCAACTGAAAGCAAGTTAAAATGATAGTTAAACAACCACTCACCAAAAGTATTTTCTTGAGCAATAAGAGTGACAATGGGCTTTTCAAGATACTTTTATTCATTAGAAATACTCCCTTTTTCATTCGATTATCAAAGTATCCATGTCTAATTTGTAGCTATATCATATTTTCTGTCCTCGCAAAACGTAAACTTCTGCCGCCTAAGTGCTAATACAAGCAAGGCATTTTTAGACGCTAAACAAGCTTGAGTTCTTTGTATCCTTCAACTCCCTCTCTTTGTGTTAAACAAGCTAATATCATAGGCTAACCCATTCCTCGCAAATTATAACCAACCTAAAAAGGGTTAACCGAATACCCTTTTTGCGCCAGGCGCGCGTGGGCTGTCATGGCTGACAAATCCATTTTCACTCCGTCTATCAACGCATTTTTTTCAACGCCATGGGCAGCGGCAGACTGCCCACACACTATTACGTCTACACCTTTCTCCATCAACGCTACAAGTAGCGTTTCGTTTCCATTAGGTAAGCTCTTACGCTCTTTGAAGTTTGCAGTTTTAAGCACTTCTTCTGTGGCAGAGCCGTGAACGACAAGCGCAAGCGAAAGATTTTCCTGCTTAACGCCGTTGGCTACGTGCATATTGATAAACCGTGCCAGCGACTCAAACTTGCGGTTTACCTCACCAGGGCTTGCCGCTTTGGCTACGTCAAACGCAACCTTGAATGTCTGATTTTCAGGAAAACTTACGCCCTCAACATGAGCATGCTTGCCGAAAGTGTCAAACACAGGGCCATAATCAAAATCTGATTTAGCTGAAGCTTGCCCGGCTACTAAGAGTGCTGCTGCAAACCCCAGTGACGCGCTGCCAATCCCTTTTGTGATGCTCATTGCTAATTCCTCGAACGTTAACGCGCAGGTAGCGCTGTCTTATACACTTCAAATGTCATGTCGCTAACATCACTACCCGCATCTTGTATTTTGCTATTGGTATAGTAAAGCGCATTGTTGTAGATACTAAAGGTATCAGCCCAATTCACCACATCACCTTTCACAAGGGTGCGAAGGTCTAGACTTGGCGTAAGGTACTGTACTTCTTGCTTTTCCAGGTCAGCTAAATAAACATTACCTTGATGAAAAATCATGCCATCTGGTGCGCCTGTCGTCGCTACTTTTCGCACTTTTTCTGCCAACACGTCGTTTGACGATTTCTCGATATCAGATGTGTTGATGGCATACAGCGAATAACCAGACAATGCGTGAAAATATAGTGTGTCGTTTAACGTATCTAGCGCGATCCCGTCAGACTGAACAGGCATAGTAAAGGGTTTGCCCTGAATACTTAACGCATCGACTTCAGCTTTAGTGGTTTTATGGTTATCTAAAATACGATAGCTAGTATTGTCATCAAGGTTATATACCACTAAACCCGCGTGAGCCGAGTCGGTCATATAAATGCGATTCGTTTTTTCGTCTACTCGCAAGTCATTAATATACGAATCAGGATGGTAAGCGTCTTCGCTAAGTATCAAGGTTCCTTCTATCTCGTTTGAGGCTAAATCAACAACAAATAAGCGAGGTGCATCCACTACACCTTTAAACTTAGGATTTCGGGTGTCCAATACATACAGCTTATCCTTGTGCGCGACCACTGACTGCACCGCTAAAAAGCAGTCTTTTCTTACTTCACTTTGTGCCACACATTCATTTGTTTGGCTATTAGGGTAAGCGACAAATTCTCCAGTGTCGGTAACCTGAGCTACGGAAAAGCGAACGCCGTCACGCCAGTTAGGCGCATTCACAAATACCCGTCCATCATTACTTACCGTAACACCAGTAATTTGCGTGCCCTTTATGTCGCCCACTAATTCAACGTTCGCGTCTGATGAACGTTGCGCGATTGCATTTACAGAAAAAAGTGCGGCGACACTGGTGGCAAGTAACCCTTGTTTTATACGCTTTGTATTCATGTCCTTTTACCTTTAATTAGTGGCTTCGCTTGTCTGCACACACCACAAAGCGATGCGCATTAACAAAACTGAATGGAATAAAGCATACGGTCTTATTGTGAATGTGGAACACCTTTTAGCGGCTTATCTATGCAGGCTGACGAAAATCAAGTGATGAAACTAGCTTTACCACTTATGAGATCCAAAACACGCTATGCTCTCGTTTAAGTTAAGAGCTAACAAACTTTACTGAAAATTATGCACAGCAGTATGATGAAAAAACGTGAAACTGGTTTAATGCAAAAGGCAAAGTATTTGAAAACAGTGCTACTTTTAACAGCATGTATGGTCGTGGTTGCCGCATGCAGTAGTAGTAAGCCTCAAGTAAATATGGATGAAACACAAAACTTTGCCGATATTAAAACGTTCTATATTCAGCCTCCTTTAAACCCAATCAACGCGACGCTGGCCAATCATCTTTCCTCAGCCATTACCCAGCGGCTCATTGAGAAAGGCCTCACCCCATCTTCGGAGGAGGACGCCGATATCGCGGTGGGATACCTACCTTCCACCACCACTAAAGAGGATGGCACCACCTTGAATCTAGGGCTGGGCACCGGAAGTTACGGCCGCTCTGGCGGCATTTCATTGGGCAGCATTTTTAGCATTCCGGTTGGAGAGCAAACCACGCTTCAACAAGGGCTTCAAATTGACATGGTTAAAGACGATACATTTGTTTACAGCGCGTCTGGAGTGGTAGAGCTGGAGTCGAAAGACAGTATCAGCATTCAAAATAAACTTGATGAACTCGTCATCAAGCTCCTTGAGCAATATCCGTCGAACAGATAGCTCACACCTGGGTCAGCAATAAGAACCGACTTCTTCGCTAGGGGCTCGCAAGAGCCCCTACTCCATAAAAACTCTTCTTGACGATGAACTTGGCGCTGATTTTGCGTATGAACGCCTATATTAGGTCCCCCACTTTTATGCCACACGCTATGAAGTGAGCTACACAGAGTCAGAAATGGATACCACATACAGCCACTTGTCGTCTTCACCTTCACTATTCAATTACTTGGGCGACACAGCAAATGCTCAAAGCGCACTTCAAGATGTTGTAGAAAAATCCAAGCAGGCCAATGCTCTCGGTGATGCGTTCAGTGCGTTTAATGGTGAACTACAGGGCAATCAAATTGACACATATCTTGAAAAAATAGAAAGCGGCGAGGCCTCACTCAACGGCAACACAATTGCAAACTACCTCGATTTTAATCGGCAAAAGCTTGCCTCGGAATTAAGTGATTTAGCGGCAAAACTTGGTATTTCAGACGATACCAAGCTAACGGTGAGTAAAGGCGAGCTGGTGATTGATAGCAGTCAGGGCGAGCAAGAGCTTAATAAAACCACGTTGCGCCTACAACAGTACCTAGAAAAGGACTCCAACCTTACGTCACTTATTCAACAAACATCTCGTCTGTCTCAGTTCAACGAGTGGGGAGATGCCACGTCATTTGCATCAACACTACAAGAGAAAGGCACTGACGAAGCGACTATCCAGTCATTTTTAAAAGAAGCCCGCACGTCAGTGACGTCTGACAATACGCTGATATTCAATAAAAATGGATTTGGCTTTTCTTCCGATGGTAAAACTGATGCGCTAATTGATGCATTTGAGAAGCAGTAGGAGCAATCTTACAAAGTGAATAAGTCTCTATTCATTACCTTCCTCTCACACGAGAGCAGATAAGTACCGAATATCACAAATTAAGAATCACTTTTTCTGTGCGAAATTAGAGGAAGTCGACGCGAAATAACGCTATGCTTGGCTGCATGATGAAGTGCAGATTGACATAATGGCAGCGCAACAGCCGCTTTCCGTTCAGCAAAACCTTACCATTAGGTTATTGCGCGTATTGCGATACAACAAAGCACGTATTGAGCGTGCACTCACGCTCATGCCTGAAAAGCACAGGCCGCTTTTTCATGTGCTACCCTTTCTTGTGCATGTTAACCACGAAGCCCTTCCTGGATATGTGGCCCCACTCACTTCGGGTGAAACCGTTCCATTTGGTATCAACAATTACTCGTTTAGACCTGATGTAGAACAAGCTTTGCAGCGCTGTTTTCCTGCACAGAGTCACTTGTTTTCAGACATTAAGCAAATTTGGCCAAGACAGCGGGCGGTTGATGCACTGGTTTTAATGGGCAGCGTGGGGACTATCGCTCAGACTGACGACTCAGACTTTGATTTTTGGGTGTGTATTGACGGTAAACGTTTTTCGACTACTGAGCTGGCTTTACTTCAACAAAAGCTTACAGCCATTGAAAAATGGGCGGATAACACCTTTGGTATTGAGGTGCATTTCTTTTTATCTGAGATAGATAAAGTTAAGCAAAACGATTTTGGCGTCGCTGAAGGTGAAAGCGCGGGCTCTGCGCAAGCCCTGTTTCTAAAAGCTGAGTTTTACAACACCAATATAGTGGTAGCAGGCAAAGCGCCGTTTTGGTGGCTTACTCCAGAGAAAACAACAGAGAAGCAGTATCAGGCTATTTATAATAGTTTGGAAAAAGGCGGCTCACCAGACGTAGACTGGTTCATGGACTTGGGTCACTTAGAGCGACTAGACGCAAGCGAACTTTTTGGCGCCGCCATCTGGCAATTAGGCAAAGCCATGGACTCGCCATTCAAATCCGTATTAAAAATGGCAAAGCTTGAAGTATACCTTGCCAATATCTCTCACGGACAACCACTGTGCAACCTTTTGAAAAAGCATGTACACCGCGGTGCTGAAGCTCCAGGGCATGTTGCAGATATCGACCCTTACGCACTCATGTTTGACGAACTCATCGCTCACTACAAAGCCAATGGTCAGGCGGAAGATATTGCTGTATTGCAGCAGTGTTTATATTTGAAATGTGGGTGTACATTGAGCCACCCGCTTGTAGAAGGTGAGCAAGCGAATTTCAAACGCAAAATTATGGCCTCGTATGCAAAACAGTGGGGGTGGAGCCGCAAACTACTTGCCCACTTGGATAACCAACAAGATTGGACATTCAATGAACGTGTGCAGCTGAGCCGTCGAATTCACCGCTTTTTATTAAAGTGTTACCGCCGCATCTCCAAAGAGATTAGTCATCATCAACAGGTGATGGATCAAAAAGACATGACCGTTCTAGGTCGCCGATTAAGTACCTATTACGCTAAAAAGCCGGATAAAATTGAGTTTTTGCGACGCGCTTTTGACGAAAGCCTTTACTGTGAAAAAATCACCATTGCTATGCGTCAGCTCAAAAATGGTGATGAAGTATGGTCAGCCTATGCTGGTGATTTACTGAGTAAATCGGGCATTATCGACGATTCACAAAAAGTTACTCAAGCGGCTAGCGCCATTGCACTGATGGTCTGGCTTGTGTCGAGCAAAATAATAGATACAAACAGTAAGGTTTATCTCGATTACAATTACGGTGAAGTGAGCGAATTAGACTTGAACGATTTGCTTAAGCATTTGTGCAAGTATTTTCCTCCAGTCAAAGTGTCGTCACTACCGCGTAATGACTTGTTGGCGCCAGAACGCATAACGGCATGTTTTGCCATTGTGAACTTCCCCACCCTACGTCAAAAAGCCACGGTAGAGAATGTATCCATTCTTTACACGACGTCTTGGGGTGAAACCTTTTTGAGACAAGGCAGCGACGTGCTGGATACGCTGTGGTACGACCTACAAGAAGTAACCCCAAAGCCGCCGTGCTATGTAATGGTGCCACGTGGAAATCAACAAGCACGAATACTCGGCGAGTTCTTAGAAGCTAACGAACTTAATTTCACCGTTTTATACTGATACACCCAACGTAACGCTTTCAAAGAAGCGCCAAGCGTAGTACTCCATCTCACACTATCTCTCCGTTTAAAAAATACGCAGAAAAAGCTTGCGCTTTAGAATTACAAGTGTAATCTAAAAACATGGACTACAAATGTAATCAAAATAAAAGACGTCGTAATTATGAGTAAAATGTCAGACAAACCTGAAATTTCAAACGCTGAATTTGAAGTGCTGGACGTATTGTGGGACGACCATCCTGCCACGTCGAACGAGGTTATTGCGCGACTTAATGACAAAAAAGACTGGCACGAAAAAACCGTCAAAACCTTGTTAGGCCGCTTGGTAAAAAAAGAAGTGTTAGGGTTTGAAAAGCAGCAGCGCCAGTATCTTTATTATCCACTGATTGCTAAAGAAGACTATACAAAGAAAGAAACCACAAGTTTTGTTAGCCGACTGTTTAAAGGCAAGATCGCCCCTATGGTCGCCGGTTTTGCAAATCAAAATTCGTTATCTAAACAAGATGTGGACGAGCTCAAAGCCCTTATCAAGAAATGGGAAGAAAACAATGATTGATTGGATTATTGCTCAGCAGGGTGTTTTGTCGCTAGCGCTTGTTTTACTCATGGTGTGCGAACACTTTTTCACTAATAAAATTGGGGCTTCGCTTACCTATAAGCTTTGGGCGCTGATACCAGCTTGCCTCATAGTCAACAACCTTCCAATGTCGCTGGTTAACATTCAATCAAATAGCTTTGCTCGCTATGTGGTTGGCGTTAAGCCCACATTAAACACCGTTGAGTTTGAAACCTGGTTTACTGTATGGGCAATTGGCGTAAGCGCAATTACAGCCTATGTCTTAGCGCATCATCTTAAAATATGGGCATCGATAGGAAAGCGCCACGCTATCCACACCAATGCCTACTATTCCAGTAAAGCTACCACACCTATGCTATTTGGTTTTATCTTCCCAAAGGTGCTTATTCCCTTCTCATTTAAAAGTGCATTTTCGATTCAACAACAAGCACTGGTATTAGAGCACGAGAACGTGCATCGCAAACATTACGATCACCTGTGGAACGCGTTAGCGCTGATTATCGCTATTGTATTTTGGTTCAACCCACTGATTTGGCTTGCGCTAAAATCCTTCAGAATTAATCAAGAACTGGCTTGTGATCACGCAGTACTGAAAGACAAGACAGACAACGAAAAACTTACCTATGCAAAAGCACTCGTGCAGTGTGCAGAGCATGGTTCAGACGCCCTGCACTTTACACGCGGGCTTTACCCAACCTTTGGAGAAAAAAGGACTATGATCAAACGTTTAAACGCAATAAAGCAACCTATGCGTAACAATAAGGTAGTAGCTGCAGGCGTACTTTCAATTGCCGCCATGCTCACCATCAACACGGCTTTGGCCAATGCTCCAGTAGCAGAGACAAAACCTGAAGCTAAGATTAACCAGGCATCGCCGGTTAAACGCGTTCCACCAAGCTATCCCGAAAAAGCAGCGCAGCAAAATGTAGAAGGTTTCGTTGTACTCTCTTTCGATATTACTGAAACGGGCGCTACAGATAATGTGAAAGTAGTAAAATCGGTACCTGCTGGCGTGTTTGATAAAAGTGCAAAAGTTGCCCTGAAACAATGGGAATACAAGCCTCGTATTCAAGGTGGCAAAGGCGTGAGGCAGACCGGCCTTCTGGTGCAGCTAGACTATCAACTTGGTGCCTCTCTTGATACGGCGAGTGTTGAAAAGAATGCTTCCCCTGATGTAGAGCGCATAATCGTTCCACCCAAACAGAGCAAGTAAGCCCCAAAATTATCAGAATACTAAAAGGAGCGTATCGCTCCTTTTAGTGTTTTGTCTAATTGACTTAGTTCCTGCCTACTGCACACTACCACTCGATCACTTAAGTCTCTTATAAAATGTAAAGTGCCTTTACAATTTCTATAGAGAATTTACGACCTCACTACGTTAGAATGTGAGTATTCACACACCTGAAAACTTCTAATTTATGGAAGGTTTAAATAGTCGATAGCGCAATTGCTATGGTTATTTTCAATCAAGTTACTCCAGACGGGCTTTCGCTGCTGGTGTACAAAAAGGAAATCTATAATGAATCGTATCGTTTTAGCACCTACAGTGCTTGCCCTTACTTTTTTTACTACTTGTGCTAGTGCCAATATTGATCAGCTTAAAGGTCTGTTAGGCGGTAAGAAAGCGGAATCGACAGTAACTTCCAGTAGCCTAACTGAAATGGCAACCAGCGCAGCATCTAATATCGACTTGGCTAGCTTAGTGAGTTCAGTTGCAGGTAACCTTAACGTGTCTGAAAACCAATCGGAAGGTGGCATAGCGTCAATTATGAACTATGTACAAGGCAACCTTTCAGGCGCTGAATACGCCCAGTTGGCAAGCAGCATTCCAGGTATTGATAGCCTGCTTGAAGATGTACCCTCTCTTAGTGGTAACTCAGCAGCAAGCTCAAGCTCTTCACTATCAGGCTTACTCAATAAGGCCTCTGAGTACAGCTCTACACTTAAATCGGTAAACGACTTAAAGCAACAATTTGAAGCGCTAGGCCTTTCAACCGATATGATTGCCAGCTTCGTCACTCAAATCAGCTCGTATTTAAATGTAAATGCAGATGAAGAAACACAGGCGTTGTTTAAATCTGGCCTAGATAATTTGCTAACCGCTCTGTAACCTGTCTAAGGCGTATTAATTCTCTTCTACAATCCAAATTAATACGCTTTAACTTTTTTGCAGGGGCTTTTAGCTTGGTGAAATAGCAACTCCTGTTTATCTTTTTACACTCAAATACACAGCCTAATCGCCTATGCAAAATGCAATGTCTCGGTTTTCTACCAAGCCCAAATGGTTTCGACTATCCACTTATCTTGTTCTCATCTACCTTACTTACGCGCTTCTTATCGGCATAGTTACGCCTGCGGTGTTAAAGGCAAAGTTACCCAATATAGTCAAAGAAAACATTGGAAGAGATGCTGCTGTTGAAGATATTGCAATCAACCCTTTCTTGCTAAAGATAGAAGTGACTAATTTTGTTATCTATCCAAATATACACTCTTCAAATGAAAGCGAAGATAACGCCGTAATCCAGAACCAAGAAAATCATTTCTTTAGCGTTAGCAATGTTTCACTGGACCTAGGATTCTGGCAATCACTTTTCACCTTCACTCCTGCCGTTGAATCGCTAACCATAGACGAACCTTTTGTTTCAATTGCACGTTTCAGCGAAAGTGAAGACATACAAATATTCAACTTCTCTGACATTCTTACCCACATAGAGAAACGCAGTACAAAAGCACCTGAAGAGCCTAATGACACTAGCGAAGGGCAAATTCCCCGAATTACGTTACGTGATTTTGCACTTAACGAAGGGAGAGTGGTTATTGAAGACAAGGTGACCAACACCCTACTTGATTACCCAGAACTGAGCGTTGACTTGCAAGATTTGGATACTCACGCTTTGATCAGTTCAAGCAATGTTGGCAATAAAAACGCTAACCCTAAAAGCGATAAAAGTGAGAGTGATCAATCAAAAGGTAAATTGGCGTTCAACCAATATCAATTTAACTTACTCACTGCAGAGAAAGGTAACATCGCCATTGATGGCGAGTTTCAGCTATCTCCACTAAAAGTTACGACAGACATAGCGATAAACGATGTAGCACTTACGCCGCTTTGGTCACTTTCGAAAGATTTGATAGAAGCAGATTTAGTAGACGGCAAGGTTAACTTAAGCTTACATGCTGAAGTTTTTGAACAAGATACAGCCTTCCAGTTTATTCTAGAGCGTGGCGAATTTGCTGTTAACAACCTTGTGTTTAACGCTGATACTTCGCCCGCCACAACAGGCACCGCTAAGAGTTCGCAAGAGATCATTGCCATACCCGCGTTTGCCATACACGATATAAACGTAAACGCATTAGAACAGCAAGTTAACATTGCTGAAGTTGCTTTTGACAACGTTCGAGTGTCGGGTCTATTTGACAAGTCAGGGCTTGATTTACAGCGTCTGTTTACCCCAAAAAGCTCAGAGGCAGATGCTACATCAGCTAACGCTAATCCCCGCGCAGCGCAAGAAGGAAATAGCGCAGCGCATATAGGTAATAGCGCAGCGCAAAAGGGAAATAGTGAAACAGAAGATAAGGATGTTTCCAACGTAGCAATCGACAACACAAATGAACTCGCACATGACACTTCGTGGTATGTTGAACTTCACCAATTTGCATTTAATGACGGTAGCATTGACCTTTTAGAGCGTAGCGTAAGTGACGGTACTTACTACCGCATCAGCAACCTCAATATTAAAAGCGGAAAAGTCACTACTGACTTCTCTAAACCTATTTCCTACACCACCAGTTTACATGTCTCTGCCGACCCACAGACGTTTAGCGACACATCCAAAGGTGCACTAAGCAGTAGCGGCAGCGTAGTTATTGCAGAACAAACTGTGCAGGGTAAAGCAGCGATTGAGCAACTGGTGCTAAGTCAGTTCCAGCAGTACGTTTCCCCCCACGCAAATGTGACCCTTGAACAAGGGCTATTTAATCTAAACGTTGAGTTTAACGCGGCATTTAACGACGCAACTGATAAAGACAATATCGACTCACTAAACGTTAAGGCTAGCATGAGCATTGATAATTTAAGTGTACTGGATGACGCCAGCTCTCCCCTACTACAGTGGCAGTCCTTAAATGTAGACAACATCGAATTTGACCACGCATCGAACCAGCTAAGCGCAGACAACATTCACCTACAAGCGCCATTTGCACGACTTATTATTGATGAAGCTAAACAGACCAATGTGAGTAAGCTGATTGTCGCTTCATCAGACAAGTCCGCTGACAGTGAAAGTTCCAGCGAAACTGGCAGCGCAACCACGTCGAAAGCATCAAACGCAAACGTGCCTGCGGGCACTACAGCTGAGCCTTCACAAGCCAACGAATTGGCCATCGCCGTTGACACCATATCAATAGAAAACGGCAAAGCGTATTTTGCTGACCATTCACTAACGCCCAAATTTGCGTCTGCTATAGAAAGTTTAAATGGCAAAGTATTGGGAATTGACTCGCGCTCAACTTCCCCTGCCAATGTGGATATCACCGGAAAGATAGACAACTATGCTCCGGTCAAACTAGCAGGCACTATTCACCCATTAAAAGATGATATAGACCTTGATTTAGATTTTTCAGTCAAAGGCGCCGAACTGACTTCAGTTAACCCCTACTCAGGCACCTACATGGGCTACTACATTGACAAAGGCTTGCTGTCTTTGGCTGTGCAATACAAACTAAACGGTAAGGCGCTGGAAGGTAAAAATCATGTTGTTATTGACCAATTAACGTTGGGCAAAAAGTCGAACTCTGATCAGGCATTAAGCTTACCGCTTGGCCTTGCTATTGCGTTATTAGAAGACAGAAACGGCGTTATCGATTTGGGATTGGATGTGTCTGGCGATATCGACAGCCCAGATTTTAGCTTTGGCTCTATTATCCTCAATGCCATTGGTAATATTATTACCAAAGCAGTTACTGCACCGTTTTCGCTACTTGCGAACCTGGTTGGCAGTAACGACGAACTCGACAACGTTGAGTTTGGGTTTGGAGAGCATTCGCTCAATGAGGACGCTCAAGAAAAACTGAATACCCTTGCCAAAGCCCTTAAAAAACGTCCAGGGCTTAGGGTTAATATCGAAGGTACAGTCAACGCCATGTCTGATGCTAGTGAGCTAGCGCAACGTCAGTTGAACACTACACTTTTAACAAGAAGCGGCTATGCTGATGCATCTGCAACTACCGGCAACGTTAGTACTAACGAAAACTCTCTTGCTGGCGGTGAAAATGAAAGTTCCAACACCCTTGGCAGCGTACAGCGCGACTCAATAAGTGGCAGTAGCATCCCACTGGAAGGCCCTTTAGCCGATGCGCTTTTATCCTACTATGTTGAGGTGTTTACACCTGACCTTAATCAAGAATATGAAAACATGGTGGCGCAGCTTTACCCTGAACTCGCAAATTCAGGCAATGAACAGAGCCAAAAGAGTGCTGATAACAATAAGGAAGTCATTAACGAAGAAAGTGTAAATCGAGCATTAAGCATTGCCCGATACAACAAACTACGTAACAACATTGATATCCCTGAAAGTGACTTGATTCTTCTGGCTGACGCGCGCAGTAAAGCGGTGAAAGGTTATTTGGCAAATGAAGCTGAAGTTGAAGCGAATCGCTTATTCTTGCTAAATACTCAGCACGACCTACATACCGCATTTAGCGGTGTGGAATTAACGTTAGAGGCGAAGTAATGAACGGATAGGCTTAACAATAAAACCCGATAATTTAGGGAGCCATAAGGTCACTAAACAAAAAAAGGGTAGCTTATTCAGTTAAGCTACCCTTTTTTGTAAACAGTGACTACTGATACTACTTGCTACTTAAAACCCAACTAGCAAATGGTATCGTAGCGCGTGCCTCGCCTATTTCTTCAAATGGGGCGCGCAAGTTGCGGATACATTAGATGCGTTGAAAATTTCAATCCAATAGCCGTCTGGGTCTTTGATAAATGCGATCCCTTTCATAGAACCATCATTAAGCCCTTTCTGAAAAGGAACGTCTAGTGATGCAAATCGTGCACATGCTGCTTCAGCATCAGGCACATGAAAACCAATGTGCCCAAAACCTTTTGGCTCTGTATTTCCGTTGTGATAATCCACTGTTTCTGGAGTATCGCCCCAATTGTGGGTTAATTCCAACATGGCCGGGCGACCAAAAGTTTGCTGAGTACGTTCGTCTACATCGTCAGAAATATCAGAGAAATCATCACCTGCCGCCAAAAAATAAAGGCTGAACTTCATTTCTTCAAAATCTAGACGCTTAATTAGCGTCATTCCCATAACTCGCGTATAGAAATCTAGCGAACGCTTGGGGTCGGCAATGCGCAGCATAGTTTGGTTGAACACAAAACCTTGTGTCGCGGCATCTTTCTCTTCATACAGGCCTTCGGCCTTATCGAAATGTCGGCTCATAATAGTCGTCCTTAGCGATATAGATAATTAAGGCAAGGCAATCTTGCTTTGCCTAAAAACGAGTGCATAAAAGTGAGGGGTAATTTTCTTTTCACAACAGCACTTAGTCTATCCTCTTACGCGCTTTACCTCAGATGCGTTTTATACAACGTCTATTTTTTACAGCGCTATTATTTTTTAGGGAGCTTTCCCCAAACCGAACCTTCATCACTCTTTTTCACCGGCGGCACTTTAGAATTGGTGTTTTTGCCAGCCGCTTCTTTTTGTTTGCTAGCGCCTTTATTAAATGAGCCTGACTTAGTACCAGAAGTGCTTGGGCTATCTGATTTTTTAGGCGAAGTTTGTCGCGTGGACTCCGGTCGATATTTTTTCACCATACCTTGCAACAGATTGCGAACCACTTGATCGCCAGCGGGTTTAAAGTTGCGATGGTCTGGCTTTCTAAAAAACGCCGACAGCTCACCTTTACTCATTCTAAAGTCTGCTAGTTTAAGCACCGCTATCATATCGTCATCTTTATAACTCATCGCAATACGGATTTTGCGCAGTACTTCATTATTACTTAATCGCTCTTTTGGCCCCAGTTCTTGAGGCGTTTGCCCTTCTTGACGCCCACGGTTTTTGATGATCAATCCATCTAGAAACAGCGCAATAATCTTATCGCGACACGGCAGATAGCCCTCTTCGCCTTCCCGCTTCATCACAGCATGTAAATAATCAATTTCCATGTCGTAGTTCACTAATTTAAAAATACTTATGGCGGCGGTATCGTTTATCGCTAATGCATAACGAAGGCGACGTAAAACATCGTTGTGGATCATGAAAATGGGCCTGAAAAGTGGAGTAGCCAATAATTGGTATGGATTACAGTGTAGCGCAACGTGCGCTTTCGCATATTTTACACTACTTAGCCATTTGCATCTATTGCGGGCTGTCGGGTGCGTAATTTCTACCAACACATAGTGAAACCAAATTAACGTACTTGGCGTAACGACATTGTACATCTGGTTTCGCTCATTTCATCGGCGTACCGAAATTGAGCTCATTGGTAGAAGGATACTTCCATGGCAACATTAAATCTCAACGGGAAAGACGTCAGTCTTCCCGATGATCCACGAACGACTTTGTTAGATTTTCTCCACCAGCATTTATCACTTTTTGGCACCAAAAAAGGTTGTGACCACGGTCAATGTGGTGCTTGTACCGTTATCGCTGACGGCAAGCGTATTAATGCATGCTTAGTGTTTGCATTCCAGTTAGAAGGCGCTGAAGTCACAACTATTGAAGGCATCGGTGAAGGTGAAAGTCTTCATCCGCTGCAAAAAGCTTTTATCGAGCGTGACGCGTTTCAGTGTGGCTACTGCACATCCGGTCAAATATGTTCAGGCGTATCCCTGCTTAGGGAAATGAAAAATGAAGACCCTAGCGCAGTTACTTACAGTCAAACTCGCCACAGTAAAGCTTCACTGAAAGAAGATATCAGCGAACGCATGAGCGGTAACCTATGCCGCTGCGGCGCCTACCCTAATATTGTGGATGCTATAACCGATGTCATTGCTTTGGAGAGACAATAATGCAGCCATTCACTCTTCATCATTATAACGGCGAGAAGCCGTTGAGCAGCCTGCCCCTGGACACAACATCACGTTTTTTGGCCGGAGGAACAAACCTAATAGATTTAATGAAACTACAGGTAGAAACGCCTAAAACATTAGTAAGTCTTGCGAAATGGGATAAAGCTAACGCTATCAGCGAAGACGACAATTACTATTATATTGGCGCCATGGTGACGAATTCTGACTTAGCGAAGTTTGCTCACACGCAGCCCTCTCTGTCTTTACTTGCGCAAGCTTTATTAAGCGGTGCAACAGTTCAACTTAGAAATAGGGCAACCACGGCAGGCAATTTGTTACAGCGTACCCGCTGTTATTACTTTTATGACACCACGAAAGCCTGTAATAAACGAGAGCCAGGCACTGGCTGTAGCGCATATGACAGCATGAACAGAATTCATGCCATATTTGGCACTAGCGAGAGCTGTATCGCCACACACCCTTCTGACATGGCCGTAGCCATGATTGCGCTTAACGCACAGGTACATACGCAGCAACCTGATGGCAACACGCGTCAAGTCGCGCTACGAGATTTCTACCGTGAACCTGGCGACACGCCGCACATAGAAACCCAATTAGACGAAGATGAGCTTATCACCCATGTCAGCATAAAGAAAAAAGCAAACGGTACTCAGTACTATCACAAAGTACGCGACCGTTCTTCCTATGCGTTTGCACTCGTTTCTGTTGCGGCTGGTTTGAAAATTGAAGATGGTCGTATTAAAGACCTTTCTCTCGCCTTTGGTGGTGTGGGCACCAAGCCTTGGTATCCGCAAAAAGCAATCAGTGTTCTTGAAGGCGCGGAACCAACCCAAGAAGTCATATTGCAAGCCGCGGAAGCTGAGTTATCCGAAGCAAAAACGTTTGGCAGTAATGACTTTAAACCAGAACTATTGCGCAGGACGTTAACAAAAGTGCTTTTAGAGTTAGCAGAACATCAGGTAAAGCACCCAGCACATGAAGGAGCTTTATATGACAACGCATAATGCCAAAACTGTAGGGACGCCAGTTAATCGAGTTGATGGTTCAGCAAAGGTGTCAGGTCAAGCAAAGTACGCTGCGGAGCATATGAGCGATCGCACTCCTTTGATAGGCTGGGTTGTATCAAGTGATACTGCCGTAGGTAAAATCACATTCCTTAATACAGAGCAAGCGGAACAGGCCGAAGGCGTACATGCAGTTATCACGTATAAAAATGCAGGGACTCTTAAGCCATTTAGCAAGCCTGCGGATGAAAGTCGGTTTACTCAAAGTCGCGCCGTACTTAACGAACCTCACATTCGTCATTTCGGTGCGCCGGTCGCTCTAGTTATTGCTGATACGTTGGAGCAAGCACGCTATGCCGCAAGTCTAGTAAGCTTCACCATAGACGGTGCAATACCAGATTTGCTAACAGAATTCGATGATGCAACGCAAAAGCCTGCGTCGCTAGATGGTGGGTTTGAGGCAGATGCGTCTAGTGGTGATAAACCGAAGCAAAGTGATATTCAAGCAAGCATTAACGAAACTTATACTACACCAAGCCAAATCTCTGCTGCTATGGAGCCTCACGCCACGGTTGCCGACTTTAAAGATGGAAAGCTTGAAGTCTATTGTAGCGTTCAGATTATAGCGACGGCTGTTGAGGCGCTTGCGATTACGCTTGAAATGGATGCAGCAGACATCGTAGTGCAGAGCCCCTTTGTAGGTGGCGGGTTTGGCTCTAAGCTAGGTCTTCATTACGATGCAACGCTCGCTTGTATAGGGGCTAGGTATTTAGAGCGGGCTGTAAAAGTGGTGTTAAGCAGGCGACAGGTCTTTTATAACACCCCTCATCGAGGGCACAGCATACAGAAAATTAGCCTTGCTTCTGGTGATGATCATGCACTGTTAAGCGTACAACACAAAAGCGCTATGCCAAAGGCTAAAGGCTATGAGTTTGCCGAAGCAACAGGGGCTGGCGCACGGGTTACCTATAAATCTCAGTTCATTGAAAGTACGCATAGGGTCAAAGACGTAGACCTGCCGCTTATCGACTCTACCCGTTCTCCCGGAGATGCCATTGGTTCCCTTGCTTTTGAATCGGCTATTGATGAACTTGCTCACGAAGCAGGTGTCGACCCGCTTACGTTTCGCATAAAAAACCTGCCCGTAGTTCACCCTATGAAAGGCACGCGGTTTACCACCCACAACTTAGGTGAGTGCCTTCGTCAAGGCGGGCAAAACTTCAAGTGGCAGCATAAAACACAGCCCACACCGGGTAAACAAATCGGCCATGGCGTAGCCAGTGCTATGCGTATGAATGTGCTGGTAGAAAGTTCAGCTGAAGTGGAATTGAGTGCTACCGGTGAGGTAACGGTTCGCACTGATATGACAGATATTGGTACAGGCACCTACACAATTCTCACACAAATTGCCGCCGATACTTTAAATACGTCGGTAGACAATGTCACAGTAAAACTTGGTGATAGCCGCTACCCTGCTTCATGTGGTTCAGGTGGCTCATTTGGCGCAGCGAGCTCTGGTTCGGCGGTTAAAAAAGCCTGTGAAGCGCTTATTGCGAATATTAAAAGCTCACTTCCCCCAGCCCTTAGCCAAGCTGAAGTACAAATTTTAGATGGGCAAATAAAGTTAGTCTCGATTGCACAAGGTGATGATGATGATGTAAGTAGTCCGGTATTACTCGCCAACTTTATGTCCGACAGCGACTTCCCCATATCAGCAACCGGTAACGTATCCGAAGATGACACCAGCGATGACGAGCAGTATTCATGTGGCGCTCATTTCGCGGAAGTTGAGGTAGATGAATACACGGGTGAAGTTAGGCTACTTCGCCAATACGGTATGTTCAGCGCGGGGCAAATCTTGAATTTGAAAACAGCCGCATCTCAAATAAAAGGGGGAATGGTATGGGGCGCTGGCTACGCACTTACTGAAGGGATCCATCACCATAAAGACACGGCAAGCTTTGTAAATCCAGATTTTGGTGAATATCATGTGGCAGTCAATCGGGACATTGCCGAAGTTAGCCTGGATTTCTTACAAGAGGCAGATTATGCGGCATCGCCAGTGGGTGCAAAAGGTATTGGTGAACTAGGCATTACTGGAGCAGGCGCCGCCATCGCTAACGCAATTTATGATGCATGCAAAGTGAGAGTACGAGACTTCCCCATTACCATGGATAAAATAATCGCAGGTAAAAACTAAGCAAAAAAAGCGGCCTAACAAGGCCGCTTAACATTTTACTATTTCAAATGGCTATCAAAAAAGTCTACCGTTCGACGCCACGCTAATTCAGCATCTGTGGGACTATAACGACTTGTTGAATCGTTGTGAAAGCCATGCTGTGCTTTAGCGTAAGTAAAGGCCTCGTACTCAGCAGCATTTTTTTCTAATACTACTTTGTATTCCTCCCATGTCGCATTCACTCGCTTCTCGTTTTCAGCAAAGTGAATCAATAAGGGGCCTTTTACTTGATCGACTAAGGGCTGTTTCGCTGGGGTCCCGTAGAAAGGAACAGCAGCGTCCACCTTGTCAGGTATGCTGGCTGCTAGAAAATTAGCAATATACCCACCAAAGCAAAAACCTACTACACCAAGCTTGCCTGTGGTTTTTTCGTGCTCTTTTAACCACAGTGCTGCCGCTACCATATCTTGTTCTATCTTGTCCTTATCAAGGCTCTTTTGCATAGCACGGCCATCGTCATCATTTCCCGGGTAGCCACCTAACGGAAACAGCGCATCAGGTGCAAACGCTACATAGCCTTGCATGGCGAGCCTTCTGGCTACGTCTTTTATATAAGGGTTTAACCCGCGATTTTCGTGAACCACTAAAACGCAAGGCGCAACGCCAGACTCCGGTAGACTAGTAGGCTGCACTAAATAACCGCCGCCTTCACCATGGCCTTTGGGCGAAGAAAAAACTTCGTAAGTTGCTTTAATAGCGGGGTCGTTAAACGAAACCTGTTCTGCTTTGGCATAGTCAGGGATCAGTGCGCCACCAATAGCGCTCACGGACAAACCTGCAACTGAAAGCGAAGCAAGCCTGGTTAAAAACGTTCGACGGTCTATGTCCCCGTGGGCGTATTCATCGTACCAATCAAACGCCTCTTGAGGGATATTAGGTTCTTTTTGTTGCGATACTTCTTGCGATAATTTTTGCGGTTTTGGGGTGTTGTTTCGCTTCATCTGTTTTAATTCCAATGTGGTAGCACAAACCCCGTGCTCCGAAAATTGTCGATAACATCTACTCTACGTGGGATAACTAAGAAAGCAAAGCGCAACTCATTTCCAAAGCAATAACTCTCTACGTCACATAGACTCAGTACCTTGTAACCACCAAGACGCAGCAACTTGAAGTGGCGAGGGATCGTTGGTATCAGAGACCCAAACAACGAGGGCGTGTTTTTTGGCTTTTATATGAGTATTACTGGGTAAAGGCAGACTAGCCACATATTGCTGAGCATGAGCATTGTCGCCATTGCTACTCAATAACGCGTTTTCATAATCGACTACTATAAAGTCGTGAGTGAGTTTACGCCCAGCGTTTTCTCCCCGCTTGACTGAGGTTTCTATGCCAAAGCCAAGTAACGCAGCGTGAACAACTAGCGTGTTCGATGTACTTCTGTTGATATTGTTGAAGGACACATCAACGATGTTGTTTTGAACCGAAGCATGAAGCGCACCAGACAAAGGGGCGACTCGGTTAGGTAACGACTGCCCCCGAAACCATCCATTCCAAGCACGACCGTTTAAAGCAAAACCTGGCGTGGCAATGGTGTTTGCTTTGCCTACACGCTTGTAGTCTCGCTGCCGTTTACTAAAAGTACTGTCAGCAAATGGATCCTTCCAGCCTAGATAATCCCAGTAGTCCACGTGAAAGTTAATGGGAACCAGTTCTGTCCATAATTTATCGCTCTCGACAAAACGTGAAATCCATTTTTCCGCAGGCGGACAGCTGCTGCAACCTTGGGATGTATAAAGTTCCAAGACGGTTGTTTGATTAGGCGTACTGGTAAGTATAAAAGGCGTGTTTGTTGATTCGTTAATTAATACGTCTGTCGCTACATCTGTTGCTAGCAGCGGCGTAGATGACAGCGTAGTTAATAGCGCTGATTCTGACGCTAGTGTATGTGCTAAACCTGACGCTTTGCTTTCGTTAGAGTGCAGAGTAAGGGCAGCTTTAACTATAGGGTTCTTTGCGGATTGGCTTGAAGCATTATCCACGTCGCTATTTGTAGATATTGAAACCTTCCCTTGTTCCGGTTGTGCATTAATACGCCAGTCATAATCAATGAACCGCAGTTTATAATTCTTAGGAATAGGTTCGACTAGATACTGGTTAATGTATTGAGGTAAGTCCTTTGCTTTTCCTGAAGCGACAAAGTCTTCAGTATAAAAATCGAGGATTTCCGAAACGTACACGCGCTTGTGTTTGTCATCAAAGTAAAAGTGTTTCTTACTCTCAAAGAACTCACGGGAGGCTTGTTCAAGTGTGTCGTCTAAGGTTTCTGCATAAAACGGCGTTTGTGGTAGCCTTGGGCAATCTTTTACCATGCAGTTAAGCGCAAAGTGGGCTCTGGGCTCGTTAAGCGGTCTAATTATATCGTTTTCAAAATCATATAAATTTGTGACTTTACCGCCAATCACCACATCGCGAAACTTGAAAAAAGCTGCTCGTGAAAAGAAACTGGTAAAGCCATCGGGAATACCTTTTTCAATGACACCGTACATGGCTAACGCATTATAGCTATTGATGTAATAGGCCATTACGGATTGTGGTGAGTCAAACAATCCAGGCGTCATTTCAGGGCTAGCAAAACTAATAAAATTAATGACGTTTTCAAGGGGCGCTATATCTTTAGATAACCCTTTGAAATCGGTTCGTCCCTGATCATCTACATAGTGTTGGAGTACATATTCCCAGTCTTGCGATGCCTTTCGATAGGCTTGCTTAAGCTCTTTTATCGCTGCGGTTTCAACACTGTAGTCAATTCTCCGCTTATCAGATGCCTGGCTACTGTTAGCAGCTGGTAAAATATACAACAGCAGCATGGACAAGATAATGGCTAACACACTCCCAAATTGAGGAAATCGGCGAGGCTTCATGATCTTCTCCTTACACGCTTTTGGCTGGATGGTGACGCTTGCCATTTGTACTAAGCGCATTTGCTGACAGCGAACTAGGTGTTGCTGTATCTGGGATTTCGCGAATGGGTATTACATTATTTTGTTTGTAGCGTTCTCCAAGTGGCTGGTACTGCTTTTTCTGCCCATGGCGGTCGGTATATGTCAGAGGTTTCAATATATGTTCATCGCGCTCGGCGTTGTGCTTGCACATAGAGATAGGACCATCTGCGGTCATAACCATGAATGAACACGCATCAATTCTGTCTTGCTGAAGGGCGTTGGCATCCATAAAGTTCTGAACAAAAAACGACAATTTGTGCACACGTCCTTTGCTTTTGAAAAGGCTGCTACGCATTTCAAACAGTTTCAATGAGGTCGCTTTAGCCAGTGTCCAAATCCACTTTGGCCTAGCAAGCAGTGCTTTACTGTAATCCCATAAAATCTTTGCCATGCCGTGCTGTCGAGTTGTTTGTATGTGCTTAAAATCCTCAATGAACTGCGCAAATAAGTGTGCATCATCAACGACGGAATAAACCTGTTTATTAGCCACTAACGTTGGCATGTAGCTATGACAGTCGTTATGCCCAATACGTACTTTTTCCCACGGCAGCGCTTTGCTAATTGTTTTTTCTATAGCGGCTTTCACCGTTATGGGGTCAATTACATCAGCTATTGCTCCCCATTCCCCTCGGCCCGTTTCTGCCTGTAGCTGAAACGAGGCGAAACTAACGGCGTCTGCATGCTGCACAAAAAAATCCACCAGCACGGGAAGCGCTTTGAAATTGTCGGTGTGCACGGTGGTGTTAAAAATAATCATAAGCCCCGAGCCTTTGGCCCGCTCTATGTATTCTTCGCGGATAGCATTTAGCGATGCTTCATCAGGGAAACCTTTACGTTCTTGGGTGGTATCAACGTGAAAAGCGACATCGTTTAAGCCAACTTTAGCTAAAGATGCAAGCAGGTCACGGGAGGCAGTAATACCGTTGGTAAACAGTGCAGTGTGTAAGCCGAGCTTATTGGCATATTCGACAATTTCAATTAGCTCGCTGCGCTTTCTTAACGTAGGGTCACCACCGGTTATTTGTATACTGGTACCAGGACCATAGTGACGAAGGACATTGTCTAATCGCTTATATACTTCTTGAATGGGAATGTCGCGAACCGCTTGCGAATGCTCAGATAAATAGCATAAGGTGCAGTCAAGATTACACTTTTGCGTGATTTCAACAGCAACACAACCTATGGTGTGCGTGCGGCCCAGCAACTGATTTGGGGTGAAATGTTCACCCATGCGTTTTTGGGTATGAAGAAGTTGTTGATTTCTAGTGATACCAGGGGAGCACGCCATGTCAATGCGCCTTTTTCGAACTACACAGTATCAACAAAGACCTATTACACATAAAAATACTTTCACGGCGTGCCGTTTTTTTGCACTAGTTTTATCGTCATGCAACGCACTCGCTTCTTCTGATACAACTGAAAACCAATCGCTATTCACAACAACGTCGACTTCGTTCGAAGAAGTAAAAAGCCGTGTTTTTTCAGATCCCTATTCGGCGCTACCGCAATATGAAGTGTCGCGGAAACACTTCGATGCTGACGGTGAAAACCTGCTGCTAAGTCACGCTAAAAGAACCCTTTCTTCCAACGCAAATTTTATAGAATTAGGTACCAAGCATAAGCTACTTCAAGCTAATGGTATTTGCTTCGCTGGCACATGGAAAATTAATCACAGCAGCCCTTACTCCGGGCTTTTTCAAGCACGCACAAACGTGCCGGTTATCGTAAGAGCGTCAGTCAGCTTAAGCGGTACAAAGCAGCGAGATAAGCGTGCTTTTGGTATGGCAATCAAGCTTTTCCCCAATACCCAAAGTACGGTTACTGAAAACATATTTTTAATGCACTCGCTGGGTGGCACTAAAACCCAGCACGTGGCCAACTTACCTATGACCAACGAGCCCGCTCTGGGCGAATTGCCGCCTTTTAGTCAATTGCTCACCGCTTATCGCTTGGAAAGCGAGCTTGAAGAAGCTGATAAGGGGTTTAGCGGTGAAAAAGCGAATGCGCGTTTTAGACCTGTTTCGCATTTGGCAGAAGTAGTGCTTCCCAACAACGATAAAGCGAAGAATGTTACGCAAGGCCCTTACTGGCTAAAAGCGTCGTTGAAACCTGATACTCCGCTTGTGAATAAAGATGACTTTAGGGATGAGTTGTCGTTGCAGCATTATCCAAATAAGACGCTATCTTGGGTTTTATCTGCTGCCAATTTTAACGATGCAGGGGTAGATAAAGCCCAATGGCAAGAGATAGGTGAAATGACATTGACTGAATCAGTGGCCTCCCTTACCTGCGACACGAAACTTCACTTTAATCACCCTGCAATCAAATGACGCTAAGCAATTCCGTTTAAACGGGTAAACCTCGCGTTAGAGGGTTTTTACTGCCTATTGAGATTACCGTATAGTAAGCAATGTTTTCATTGTTTTAGTATTAGTGTTGTTTCATGTCCGGTTCCTTTCGCAAGAACAGTCGCAAATACAGCCGCAGTATTCACTTGTGGCTGTCGCTGGTTATTTTTATTCCTGTGATCATTGTTATTGCGAGCGGTTTATTATTGCAGGTTAAAAAAGAATTCGACTGGATCCAACCACCAACACAAAAAGTGCAGAGTACCCAAACCAACGGGCCTACGATTTCCTTCGACGAAGTGCTACACGCTGTAAAACAAGTGCCTGAGGTTAGTTTAAACAGCTGGGACGATATAGACCGATTAGACGTGCGCCCCACAAAAGGCATCATTAAAGTGCGAGGGAAGAACCATTGGGAAGTTCAACTGAATGCACAAAATGGTGATGTACTTCAGGTTGCGTACCGACGCACAGACACCATTGAAGCTATTCATGACGGTAGCTGGTTCTTTGAGGGCGCTAAGCTATGGCTGTTTTTGCCCGCTGCCCTATTGCTTTTTGTGCTGTGGGTAACTGGCCTTGTCATGCTGTACACCACCATGAAAAGTAAATATCGAAAGAACAAATTTCGTCAGCCCTTAAACAACTCATAACAGATAAGTTATCGCCAGTTGAACACTTTCGCCCTGCGCAAATGCCGCTTTGTCATCAGCACTGGTGTAATACTGTTGATTGGTTAAGTTGCGCCAGCTAGCTTGAAGCTGAACCCGCTCGTTTATCTGCCAATCAGCGCCCATGTCCAGCGTAAATACCTCATCAAGAGCTCGCTCTCCGTCAGTAATATCCGTCTTACTTGCACGATAGGCAAATACCGTAAAAAATCGAACAGCTTGCCATTGAACGCCTAAATCAAGCCTCTGACTGTTTGCAGGTATATCTGCGATGCTATTACCCAAATCGTCTTCACCGCTAATCCACATTCCGCTAAGTCGAGCGTCTAATGCGTCATTGTGCGATTGCCAACTAAGTTGATAGCTCACCCCCTCTATCGTTGCACTGTCTAAATTAGAATATTGAAGCACATCTTCAGCAACCAAAATGCGTTCAATATAGTTATCAATTTTCTGATTAAACACCTCTATCGAGCCTTGCAGTTGCTCACTGCTGTAAGCGACACTGGCTTGCATATTTAACGCTTGCTCTGTTTCAAGTTTGAGGCTGCCCAACACAGTACCGCGAGGCGTTTCGCCAGCGAAGAAACGTTCAGTTAAGGAAGGATTTCGAAACGCGCTAGACACATACATACCGGCCGCCCAATGCTGAGAAAGCTGATAATTTGCGCCTAAATACCCGCTTAGATTAGTGTTAGTCTGAGCAGTGCTAGATTGGAATGTATTGGCACCTGAATCATCAGACTGGCGCTGCCAGTCAGCCCGTGCGCCAAGGGCGAGCGACAAGCTTTGCCACTGACGTGAGGCATCAGCAACCGCTGCGGTAGTAATCTCGCTTGCATCGAGAGTACGCACTTCATAGGCAAGCTCTGCTTCAAATGCGTTTGTTATAAAACTGGGCGATGTGGTGTCAGATGAAGCGCTTTCCGCTGGTGTTAATGTGAATTCTCTCTCATCTGCCACTACGCCGTCTCGACCAGTAACTTGTAGCTGCCAGTTCAAATCCCAGTCTTTCAGCTGGGTATCTGTGCTTATGTTAAACCCATAGTCAAACGCCTTGTTTTCGCTGTCGTTGATGCGGCTTTCTGGTCGCAACACCGAGGTGTCTAGGCTAGATTTATGCCACCAGACATTTCCAGTAAATAAATGACTTTCAAACGCTATTTTGCCAAGCCAGTGCGTGTTGTCTGGGTAGGTGGTTATTCTACTTTCTGGGAAGTCACTGCTCGACTTACCAATGTCGTTATTATCAGAATAAAGCGTCCACGCCTCTTTTATGACGCTATCTACCGGCCTGTGTCTAACAAATAGCCCTGATTGTTCGAATTGATCAAACAGCGAGCCCCCGGTCGCATCTTCTCCATTGTCGGCGCTTCTGTATGAAATGTTCCAGTCTGTCTCGCTCTCTTCAGTTAGGCTGTTGCTATTGTCTGCACGGCGTGTGCTGCCAGCATAGCTCAGCGCCTTCATTTGTTGATTGCTGCTGTAGCCAACGCGTAGGTGAGGCTTTTGAATTTCCCCAAAATGCAAGTTCACCGCGCCACCTATCGCTCCCGAGCCTAGGTAAGTGGAAGCGGCGCCCGGTAATACAGATACTGTTGAAATAAAGTCAGGTGGAATAAAGCCTATGCTAGACCCTGCACGCCTGTCGCTCACAATCGGTACGCCGTCTAGCAGGGTTTGAATTCGCCACCGCGAATACCCTCGGATACTGATGCTTTGTATTTGCCCACCCTGCCCATTTAACGACACAGAAGGAGATTGAAGTAAGACATCATTGGTATGTAACGGCGCTACTAGGCCACTTTTATCAAACTCATATTGCGGAAAAATGCGCGAAAGCGTCTCGTCGTAATAGGGTCGTGCAGCCGTTACTGTGTAGCGCTCTACCTCCTTGAGTGGTGAACCTTGGGCAACGCTAAAAGATGATGTAAGCAGTAAAGGTAGTGCTGCAATAGATACCGATAAACCAGACGAGGATTTAGAAGACACTGAAAAACTTGAATCTAGCAAAAAAGAAAACAATGATGATCTCACTACGCGATACTTACCTGTGAAAATAAGTGTGCACCGAAAAAGTTGGCGAAGAAAATGAAAAACGCGGCAGTAAAACTACCGCCGCGTACTTAGCAAGATGATGCTCAATTACCGCTATTTAGCGATTACAGGAAGACCCGTAGTCCACGGTCCACCAGCATCAACCACCGCTTGTTGAAGTGATGGTACAGCACGCTGCTGCAATGTACCGATTCGCTTCACTACATCATCTAGACCATCGTTGGCGTAACCGAGCTGGTCTTTATGCTGCTGTGTTGGTCCGTAAGAAGACCCTAGTGCAGAACGGGCATAGCCCAATCGGCTCAACACATTTGCAGGCTTAATACCCATCTTATCGCGAGATGAAAGGCCAAACAGAACTTTGTTTACCCCGTTAATTTCATCTTGAATAGCAGCGTATTGCGCTTCAAGACTTTTCACATCACTTGGCGTGCGATCAATCGCGGTACGCAAAAGGTCCATGGTTTCTTTTAATTGCTTCAGTACAGTCGTCGATGATAATGCACGTTTTTGCGCATCGTTCACCGCATTACCATATGCTTCAATTTCAGCGTGCGTAGCACCTTTCAGCGCGCCGTCATAGATAGATTCCAATACAAACGACACTGGCTCAGAAAGCGCTGTTACTGTGGCACCTTCTCGCTTAAATAACGTCGCGGTATAGCTTCCTGGTAGCGCCATGAGTCCATTGTTCTTGCTGTCTTTGTCGGTAAGCGGAATAGTGAGTGAATATTTCATATCCCAAGTAATACGGTGTAAGCCTTTCTTTGTGTTACCTTCTACACGCTTCACTAAGTCACCATCACTGTCGCGTACTTCGACATACACAGCGGGGGCAGCTTCTTGGTTTTCAGCTTCAACCGCTTCCCAGCTTGGATACTTAGGGTACTTTTTGTCTTCTATAAGTTTCTTCTCTGCTTCTTGGCGCTTTTCTTTTGTCGTTAGCAAACTGTCTTTCAAGTAGTAGGTGAAAGTTGCACCGTGCTCGGGATTCTCGGCAACAAAGCGATCGTCACCATCAGAGTCTGTGTGATTATCATCTAACTGGAACCACTTAACCGGTCGACTTGGCGCAAACAAGATGGCGTCTTTTTGCATCGACTTCTCGGTTAATGAACGCAGCGGCGCATAATCATCAAGTATGTAGATACCGCGACCAAACGTACCTGCGACTAAGTCATTCTCGCGACGTTGAATTTTCACATCGCGGGTTGAGATGGTCGGCATACCACCGTCTAACTCAACCCAGTCTTTACCGCCATCTACCGAGAAAAACACACCGAATTCAGTACCGATAAACAATAAGTCCTTATTTACGTGGTCTTGTACAATACGCCACACTAAGTGTTTTTCAGGTAAATCATCAGCTAATGAAGTCCAGCTTTTCCCTAAGTTAGTCGACTTAATTAAGTAAGGCTTGTAATCACCATATTTATGATTATCAAGTGCAACGTACACCGTATTGGGATCAAACAAGTCAGCGCGAATATCATTCACGTACGAATTGGCTGGAATCCCCTTAATGTCATCTAGCTCAATCTTTTTCCAAGATTTACCACCATTAGTGGTCACTTGGATAATACCGTCGTCGGTACCTGCCCACAGAATATTTTCATCTACCGGGCTCTCAGCAAAGTTGGCAATAGTATGGAACTCTGTCATGGCATACAGGTCCCAGCCGGCTTCTACTGACCACGTGCGCCCCATAAGTGGCGAATGCATGCGATTGCCGTTTTTAGTGAGATCGCCCGACACTGCAGTCCAGCTGTCACCGCGATCATCACTTCGCCAAACCCGCTGTGAGGCGAAATAGATACGCGCAGGATCATGAGCAGACACATTAATCGGCGCATCCCAGTTAAACCTCTCTGCAGGGTCGCCTGGTAGTGGCTGAGGCTTAACATACACCCCTTCTCGGGTAGTCGTATCGACACGCACTAAATTTCCTTGCTGCCACTGCGAATACATAATGTCAGGGTTACCAGGCTCTACCGCTGGGCCGTGCCCATCACCGCCCAAGGTTAAGAACCAATCTTTGTTCTTTATCCCCTCTTCACGCATAGTGCGCGAAGGACCGCCTTGGGTGGAATTATCCTGTGCGCCAGCGTAGATCTTATAAAATGGTTTAGAGTCATCTGGCGCTACTTTATAGAACTGGGTTAATGGAAGGTTCGCCATAAAGCGCCAATTCGCCATTCTGTCGTGAGACATATAAATACCACCATCGGATCCCATCAATACGAAATCTGGATCGGTAGGATGGAACGCCATGGCGTGGTCGTCTACGTGCTTGCGTTTAGTGTTGATGGGCGTCCACGTTTTGCCGCCGTCATCCGACACTTTGCTGTAGTTACTGGCAATATAAACACGGTCAAATTGATGTTGGTCAGCGAATATTTCCTGATAGTAGTGAGGACCTGTGCCACCGCCTACTTCATCTGACATTTTAGTCCAGCTAGCACCTTGGTCGGCTGAACGGTAGAAGCCACCACCGCGATTATCGGTTTCAATGGTGGCATAAATCACATCTGGGTTCATGGGTGATATAGCCATACCTATTTTACCCATGTTGCCTTGTGGTAAACCTGTTTTAAGTTCAGTCCAGGTTTCGCCTCCGTCGCTGGAAGTATGGATACCTGCGCCTTCGTTCGTTCCCACATAGGCGCCAATTGAACGCTGACGCGCCCACGTTGCAGCATAAAGTTTGTCTGGGTTACGCGGGTCAATAAGTAGTGATGTTACCCCGGTCCATTCGTCAGCTGGCTTAAGCACTTGCTTCCACGTTTCACCGCCATCGATCGTCTTATAAAGCCCACGCTCGCCGCCGCCACTCCACAATGGCCCTTGGGCAGATACCCATACAATATCTGGATTTGTAGGGTGAATAATAATGTCAGAAACGTGCTCTGACTTCTTCAGACCCATATTCTTCCAGGTTTGACCGCCATCTAGCGATTTATATACACCGTCGCCAAAGCTGATGTGACGGCCACCATTATTTTCGCCCGTTCCCACCCAAATAATATTTGAGTTGCTTGGCGCAATGGTCACGTCACCAATGGAGTAAACTGGCTGGTCGTCGAAAATTGGCGTCCAGGTCGTACCCGCGTTGGTAGTTTTCCACACGCCACCCGAGCCCACCGCGGTGTACCATGTTGAGGGATTGTTCTGATCGACTGCGATATCAGCGATACGCCCAGACATGTACGCAGGCCCAATATTTCTCAGCTCCATGGCTTTGAATGTTGAACTGCTGAAGACTTCATTCTTGTCGTTTTTGCCTGCAAAGGCGGGGGTGCACGCAAGTGCAACTGATACAGCAACTGCCGCTTTAAGAAGCTTTTTCATTATTGTTATCCAGTGTGTTTGATAGGGCTCAAAACCCTTTTTTAATTTGTAGTACTATCACTCTATAGCATTACTAATAAATGCTTAAAGTTACAATGTAACATACGACCAACTGCCCATTTCAAAAGTTGAAAATATTGTGCACCGACTTAACATTACTTAATATCTTGATGGTCATTAGCCAGTGCATTTTTTCAAAAAGTAGTTTAGCCCTACCGACTCAATCTGTACATTTATTCAACGAATCGTATATTATCCAATCTGGCTCTTTGTTTTACTATTCAGGGCGTCAGCCTAAGAATACTGATACTGATTCACAGGATTCAAATAGACACGAAAAAGCTTTAAGGCTCGAAGGGAATACATAAAAATAATATGCGAATTAGACATCTAACAATTTTACTCGTCGTTGCCAGCGTTCTACTTGGTGCCTGCACACCTTCACAACCTACAAACAAAATTCTGATTAGTGGTCCTTTTGAACCAGTCAATAACGATCCGGCAAGTACCGGCTACATGTTTACACGAATGCAAATTCTGGAAACTCTCATAGACGTGGATAACCAAGGTCAGCTTATCCCAGGACTTGCTAGCTCATGGTCAAATGATGAGGACTTTACTGTTTGGACATTTAATTTACGTCCTGATGTGTATTTTCATGACGGCACATTAATGACCGCCGACGCCGTCTACAAAAGCCTTTCGGTCGCGTTTGGTAAACCAACGCCATTTTCAAAAGATATGATCGCCAACATGGAGGTGGTATCAGAATATTCTATCAAGTTCACCTTGAACCAAAGTTACCGTCCTTTCCCTTCCCTGTTAAGTAATTATGCAACTGCGATCGTGGCACCTGCAACCTTCGGCAAGTTCAATCGAATTAAAACCTTAATAGGTACAGGCCCCTATCAGATTACGCACTTTGAACCACCCCACAATATTACAACCACACGCTTCAACAATTATTGGGGCGAGCCCGCTGTTATTGAAAACGTTGAGTACGTAACGGGTCACCGCTCTGAGACGCGGGCGCTTATGGTACGAACGGGGCAAGCAGATATTGTGTACAACCTCGACCCTGCCGCGGTTAGCATGTTGCGCACTGACTCTAACGTAAACGTGTTTAGCGACAGGATCCCTCGCACCACTTTAGTTAAGTTAAATAGCGGCCATCCTATCCTCTCAGATGTAAAAGTAAGGCAAGCACTGAGTTTAGCGATTGACAGAAAAGGCATTGCATCTGGCGTAATGCGTATATCGAATATCTCTGCTGATCAGCTATTTGGCCCAAATATTCGAGACTGGCATATTCGTTCTTCTACAGATAATGCTACCAATACTATTTCAATGAGTGACGCTGACAATAATCCAACAATTAATAATAGCGTTGAAAATGGCGACTTATTATTAAACAGGAAAAAAGCGGCACAGCTGCTAACCGACGCGGGATGGTTAGTAGGTGAGGATGGAGTGCGCTACAAAAATGGCTCACCTTTAACGCTGGATATGATTACCTATGCCAATCGCCCAGAACTCATTACCATTGCCACGGCAATTCAAGATCAGTGGGCTAGCATTGGAGTGAAGCTCTCTGTCCATATGGAAAATGTAAGTGCCATTCCTTCAGGGCATGCTGATGGTACATTACAAACTGCACTTATGGCGCGTAACTTTGCTAACATCCCAGACCCTCTCGGTATAATGCTGGCTGACTTTTCTTCAAAAGAAGGCGGCGATTGGGGGCCAATGAACTGGCAAAATGAAAAAGTGTTTAGCGATTTAAAGACATTGAGTCACACCACGGATGAACACGCTTACAAATCGTTGATATCATCAATTATGCAAGAAGTTCAGCAAGACGTTCCTCTTATCCCCGTTATGTACTATGTGCAGCAAACGGCGACTTCTAGCCGACTAAGAAACTTCAGCTTCGACCCTTACGAGCGTTCTTTTCGCGTATCTCAAATGAGAATAGCCCCATACTAATGAGAAAAATTCTACTTCAACGGCTGCTTCAAGCTGTACTGATGGCGTGGAGTGTAGGCACACTCACATTTGTTATAACCCGTTCACTACCTGGAGATTTGGCTTACAAAATAGCGGCTGGCCGCTACGGTGACGATGCGGTAAGTACAAGTGCCGCTAACGCCGTAGCAGAAGAACTTGGTCTGCACAGAAGCGCTTTCGAACAGTACGTAAGCTGGATGACTGATTTAGCCTCTCTGGATTTAGGCAAAAGCTTGGTCACGGGTGCCCCCATTGTTGTTGAGCTACAAAATCAGCTTTCTTACACCCTTGTTCTCGCTGGACTCGCTATTCTGGTATCCGCATTAATTGCGTTTCCTCTGGGAATTTATAGCGGCATCAGAAGCGCTCGAAAAAGTGAAAATACTCCTAAAAGCCGTGCTTCTCTTTTTGATAAAACAGCATTAGTATTTTCCACGTTCGTGCGCTCTCAACCGGTCTTTTGCTTGGGGCTAATTCTCATCTTTATTTTTGCACTAGAGCTCAACTGGCTACCGGTTGCGGGTTCTTCTGGCTTTGTCTATACCATATTACCTGTAATGACCTTAGGGTTAAGCCTGGCGGCTATATCAAACCGCGTAATTCGCAATAGTACTGTTAATGCGGTTCAATCGGGTTATTTCCATTTCGCCAAGATAAAAGGGTTAAGCGCTCTAGAGGCGTTCAGGTGCCATGCGCTACCTAACATTGTAATACCTGCTCTAGCCTTCATGGGCATACAGCTTATCGGTTTAATTGAAGGCGTAATTATGATTGAAAGCCTTTTTGCTTGGCCCGGCATAGGACACGGACTTTCCCATGCTGTCTTTGCCCGCGACATCACTATGTTACAAGGCACAGCTTTGCTGATGGGCATGTTATTCGTATTGGTCAACACACTAGTCGATTTAAGTCAGTATGCACTCGACCCAAGGGTGAGAGAGAATCGAGGGTATAGCCAATGAAGACACCCGCCTTACCTATTGAAAAAGTGATTGGCTTTTCACTTTTGATGCTGCTCTTATTACTTGCGTTGGGCGAGCCTGTTCTATTGGGAACAAACGGTAATCAACAAAATTTAAAGCAAGTGCTCGAAGCCCCGAGTGCGCAACATTGGTTAGGTACAGATCAGTTCGGACGAGACATGTTGGCCAGAATCTCAGAGGGTCTGCGCATATCACTTTCTCTCGCTGCACTGTGTGTATTAAGTTCATCAATCATTGGCGTGCTAACGGGCGTAATTGCAGCGTGGTGTAGAGGTTGGGTAGATACGACGTTGAATTTCATTGCCAATACGATATTGGCGCTCCCCGGACTGGTACTTATTCTTCTTTTCGCGGCGCTAGTACCCGGCTCTTTCATTATGCTGTATTTAGCCATTTCCTTAGTACTGGCCGTCGAATACTTCAGGCTGGTACGTGCTATCACTCTACCAGTAGTGACAGGCCCTGCACTGGAAAACTCTGCGCTAATGGGTTTTCCAAAACGTTATTTATTTAGTAAGCATATATGGCCTGCCATTCGACAAGACGTGTTATCACTTGCTGCTTTTGGTGCCTCCTCCTCAATTATCGCCATGGCATCGGTGGGCTTCGTTTATGTTGGTTTAAAACCACCCAGCCCTGAACTCGGGCTGATGATAGTTGAGCTTTTTCCATACTATCACGAAGCACCTTGGCTGCTCGCACAACCTATTTTCGCCCTATTCGTTCTCGTACTGGGCTTTCACTTACTTTCTGCGAAGAGTGACAAAACACCTCGTTTAAATAAGTTCATTTTTGACAGCAGCAGTAGACTATCAAAGAGTGATGCATTGGAGCGCAAACTGTGAGCCAATATATTGCTATTGAACACTTATCAATTTACGCGCAAGACACCGTTATTGTAGAGGATTTATCCCTTAACCTTGAACAAGGCGAGACGCTTACTATATTGGGTGAAACTGGGGCAGGTAAAAGTCTGCTAGCGCAAGCAATTATGGGTGATTTACCGCCTGCACTGAAGGTTACGGGAAATGTTCTGGTAAACGGTGTAGATATGCTTCGTGCGAACCGACGTGAATGTGAACAATTGTGGGGGCGAGACATTGTTATGCTGCCGCAAGAGCCATGGCATTCTCTAAGCCCAATGATGAAAATTCGCCAGCAAGTCGCCGAAGTTTTTCGGTTTACATTGGGTAACGGTGCTCGCGAAGCACAAAAGAGTGCGAAGACACAGCTAGACAACCTGGCTCTTAAAGACGACAGTGATAAGGTCCCTTCTCAACTTTCCGGTGGAATGGCACAGCGTGTTGCTTTTGCCTGTGCATCAGCGACTAATGCACCTTTATTTCTAGCCGACGAACCCACAAAAGGGCTAGATGCCGGACGCAAACATCATATTATTGAGCAACTAAAGCAAAAAGCTAACGACGGTACGCTACTTACCATTACGCACGATGTTTCAGTGGCAGAGGCACTGGGTGGTAAATGTATGGTGCTTAAAAACGGGAAACTGGTTGAAACAGGTGATACCCGCAAGATACTGTCCTCCCCGTCTTCAAACTATACCAAAACCCTTATTGCGTCGGCTCCGCAACACTGGACGGCTACAACGAAAAAAACGCATAGGTTTGCACCGCTGGTATCGGTGAATGACCTCACAATTATGAGAGGTAACCGTACACTATTTACTGGCCTTAGTTTTTCTTTAGGGGAAGGCGAAATTGTCGGGCTTTGTGGTGATAGCGGCAGTGGAAAAACGTCTCTAGGTGATGCTCTACTTGGGCTTCTACCCTATCAAGGCAATATTGCGTTTCATACGCTTTTACACCGTTATCAAACCCTAAAGCTGTATCAAGATCCCCCCAGTTCATTTTCCGACCACACTACGCTTAAATCATTGATTGATGACGTAATAAAGCTTCACAAGGTGTCTAAAAAGCGTGCTGATTTACTTTCATCTCAACTAGGCCTTAACCAGCGATTGTTTGAGCGCAGCGCCTCTGAAGTAAGTGGAGGTGAGCTTCAACGCATTGCATTGCTGCGCGCGCTGCTACTAAAGCCCAAGCTACTTATAGCTGACGAGCCAACATCTAGGCTCGACCCCATTACAAGTAAGGCAATTACTCACTTACTTGTCGATCAATGCAGAGAAGAAAATTGCACGGTGCTCTTTATCAGCCACGATAGAACACAGCTAGAAAAAGTCTGTGACCGCGTCATTGACCTTCAGACTCTCACAACATCAAAAGCCGTTATATAACGGCTTTTGGAATACAAAATTCAGGGCACTTTCGTGTGTTTATACGCAAACCGTAGCCGCGAATGAACTAAAAAGTCACGATTTCATCATCAATAAGATGACCAACAGCCTGACTCTGCTCAGCATCGACAAAGGCGCTATCAATCGCGCTAAAGCGCGCGGTAGTAACTTTTCGATAATTCGGGTGTGTATAAATATAAGTTTGCTCTGACTGAAGCGCCTCTATCACGCGTTCAGCTAGCACAGAGGCATCGATTCCCGACTCTACTGCTTTAGTGGCTGCTTGAGCTCCGGCCTTAAGCTTCTCTTTATTAATGCGTTTTTCAGCGGCTACTGCGTATTTTTGCTGCCTATTTCTATACGACTCGTGAATGCGGGTCTTCACGAATGCTGGACACAATACAGAAGTATGGATGCCAAAAGGTTTCAGTTCTGGTACCCAGCTTTCTGTCATAGAAACAACCGCAGCCTTTGATGCGCAATAGGCCGCCGCATATGGCATGCCCATCATTCCTGCCATCGACGCCACATTTAGCACCCAGCCTCTTTCGCCGTGCTCTTTAATAGCTGGCACGCATGCTTGTGCGCCATAGAGTACGCCCATAACGTTGACGTCCATTACCCAGCGCCAGGTCTCATGCTCCGAATCTTCAACTTTCCCCGGCGTACCGCCAACACCAGCATTATTGATGACCATATGAACCCTGCCAAACTTCTCTTTGGCGTTAGCTACAATATCTTCCCACTGAGCGTAATCGGTAACATCAAGGGCACAGGTTAGTACGTCAAAACCTTTCTCTCGTAAATCATTACCCGACTCTGTCAAAGCTACGTTATCAATATCGCCCATGACGATATTCATACCCTGCCCTGCCAATGCCTCTGCCAGCGCTAACCCTATGCCGCCAGCGGCGCCAGAAATAATAGCGGTCTTACCTGTAAATTCGTTAGACATCTTACTCTCCTGTTATTGTTATTGCGCCGCGGGCCCTTAGGCGAAGCCATTTCAATGAGGAATTAGAAATCGCCTACATCACTCAATTAGCGCTTATCTACACACCTAGATTAGGGGTAACCGGATGGGGAAAATACTTTATTTGGCTAATTTGAATAGCTTCATGAAATTAATAAGGCAGGTTAAAAGTAAGGGCGGGGCAAACAAAAAAAGGGCAGTGACTAACCCTGCCCTTTGCTTGAATAAATTATCTCTTACCCGCGGTTAGTTCGTTTACTTCGCCGGCATAACATAAACCTCGCGAACGCAGGCTGACTCTTCTGCGCTTAGGGCAAATAATACCGATTTTGCAATATCCGCTGGCTGAAGCTTATCTTCCTTAGGTTCATCAAAAAATGGCGTATTCACCATACCAGGGCAGATAGTTGTACAGCGGCCTCCCCACTCGCGCATTTCTTCTGCGAGGTTCTGACCGAAACCATAAGCAAACCACTTACTTGCCCCATATACAGAGCCTTTGAGAGCTATTCGACCGGCGACCGAAGACGTAATAATGAAGTGGCCTTGCGTATCGCGCAGGTACGGCAATCCAGCTTTTGCAGTATAAAGCAGTCCATTTACGTTTGCGCCCAGCATGCCATCCCAGTCATCTACGTCCCCCTTTTCAATGCCGGCGGCTTTCGCGCCACGCCCGGCATTAGCGAAAATGCCGTCAATGCGACCGAAATGTTCGCTCACCTTTTTAAACGCCGTATCGACATCTTTAAAGTCGCTAACGTCAGCTTTTACAGCGAACGCAACATCATTGCCAAGCTCTTCGACTAAGGCACGCAATTTGTCCTCACTTCTTGCTAAAAGGGCAACATTAAAACCGTTATTTATCAGTTGCTTTGCCGTTTCTTTGCCAATGCCGCTGGAAGCTCCCGTTATCGCGATAACCTTTTTATTTGTAGCTGCGGTGGACATACACTTCCTCCTTTTTACTGGGCAACCATTTCACTAATTTTGTTTACGAAAGCTGGAATATCATCTGGGTTTCTACTAGTGACTAGTTTTGAGTGGGTCACCACTTCTTCATCAACCCAGGTCGCACCAGCATTTTTCAGATCTGTTTGGATACTAGGAAATGATGTGAGTGTTGCACCTTTCGCTAACCCAGACTCCACCAGCAACCATGGCCCATGACAAATAGCACCTATTGCTTTAATACTTGCCGCGCTGTTTGCATTTTTGATGAAGGCAACAGCATCTTCATTGGTACGCAGCACATCGGGATTGATTTGACCGCCGGGTAGCACAAGGGCATCGTAATCTTCAGGGTTTACAGACGTAACTTGTTTATCAACGTTAATTTCTTTTCCCCAGTTGTCTTCGTCCCATGCTTTGATCGTCGACTGATCATCAATAGATAGCACATCAACGTCAGCACCTTGCTCAATAAACTTGTCTCTTGGTTGAATCAACTCGCTTTGCTCAAAACCATTGGTTGCCAAAATAGCGATTTTTTTGCCTTTAAGGTTTTGGGTGTTGCTCATAATGTTCACTCCTTTTGAAAGACGAAATGTAAAGCTAGTAAAAACAGGGGTCACTGCACGACAGAAATAACTGTCCGCCTACCACCTTTAGCAAATCCCATCAGGTGAACGCGTTAGTTTGTGCATGGCATAACCTAGCTCTTACTATCTAGCTACGATGCTATTGAAGGTGCAAATTACAAACCATCCAAACCAAGAAGCGCAAGCCATTGATTCAATTACAATAAATAAAAAACCAACATTTTCATCAACATTGATAGTCACGCACATATTCAGATTTTGTGAACGATTTACAGAGCTTCTTTCTCGCTCCTTTTTTAAGTTGATGTAAGCCGACAGCGAAGTTTTCATGTATCAAGCTTTAAGAGTTCTATCGTTTAGGCAAAACATGAGGACACATGAGCAAGGAACGTTTCAACCACGCTAAATCTGCATTCGAGCTTTCTTTGAAAAGTTGGTGGAGTATTTCAAAGCGTATTTTCACTAGCCTGCAAAAAGATAACATTCCTCTTATCTCCGCTGGGGTTGCCTTTTACTGCTTGCTGGCTATCTTCCCCTTACTAGGGGCAACCATTGCTTTGTATGGGCTTGTTGTATCACCCGACGAACTGCAACGCCACATGGCATTGCTGGTAAACGTGGTGCCAAATGACAGTCGCTACATCATTGAAGAACAGCTTAAAAATTTAACCGAGAAGTCGAATACTGCATTAGGCTGGAGTTTTTTATTTACTCTGCTCTTGTCACTGTGGAGCAGCAGCAAAGGCGCTAACGCTCTGATAAAGGCTTGCAACATTACCTATAGCGAGGCGGAAGGAAGAGGCTTTTTCAAAAGTATCCTGGCACGCATCACCTGCACCATATTTATGATCCTTACTGTAATTGTATCCCTCGCCTGCATCACTATTTTACCCGAAGCAATAAGCTGGATGACGTCAAATGCCCTTAGTACCGAGCAAGCCATGTGGGTGACTTGGCCGGTGATGCTGGCCCTATTTAATATTGCGCTCTCTGCCTTATATCGTTATGCGCCTCACCGACGAGAAGCTCAGTGGCGCTGGGTGACGCCGGGTTCAGTTTTTGCCACGTTGTTATGGGTAGTAGCCTCGTATGGCTTTTCGATATACCTCAATGAATTTGGAAGTTACAACAAAACCTACGGCTCCGTTGGGGGAATTATTATCTTGCTCATGTGGTTGTATTTAACCGCCTATATCATTCTAATTGGTGCAGAGGTGAACTCGTCGATAGAGCTCCAAACTACTGCAGACAGTACGGTGGGTGAAGACAGACCCATGGGCGAAAGAAATGCATTTGTAGCAGATCATACACCGGATGACTTAAGGCACTAATACTAAAACTATCTGAGGCGCATGCACTATCTAGCAGCGCCTTCCTCACCATCACTTTTTAGCATCTTTACGAGCATTTCTTTTCATTTTACCTATATCAGAATTTGCCTCATATTCGCGCCGCGAAATTATCTTCTCTTTCCTCTGATGTAAGGCATTACCTTGGACAACACCTTAATTCCGCCCGCCAAAGCGCGAATCTCTGTTCCCGTTATTGCGCTGGGTATGTACGCAGTTGCGTCTGGCTATTTGATGAGTCTGATCCCACTAATGCTCAGCCATTACAACCTAGACACGGCTATCGCCAGTTGGCTGGCTAGCAGCTTTTACGCTGGGCTACTAGTGGGTGCCCTTAGTATTGAACCGTTGGTAACCCGCGTTGGTTACAAGCACGGTTTTGCGCTGTGTTTAGGCGTACTATTACTAACTATTGTAGTAATGCCTTTGTTTGCTCACACCGCAGTTTGGCTTGTGGCTCGGTTAGTGGCTGGCGTTGCTGTAGCGGGTGTATTTGTTATCGTAGAGTCGTGGCTTTTACACGGCGACGAAGCTGATAGAGCCAAACGTTTAGGTTTGTACATGGGCGCACTTTACGGGGGAAGTTCTTTAGGTCAGTTAGGTATTGGCGCTATTGGCGTAGGCGGCATGCTTCCTTTTGCTGCCATTTTCACCATGTTGATTTTAGCCATTGGCGTACTTTTGTTTGCAAAGAGCGAACAGCCTGAAGCTTCCCACAGTACGCCACTGTCGCTAAAGCAAATATCGAAACTAAATCATGCCGCAATTATTGGTTGCATAGTGTCAGGCTTAACCCTAGGTGCCATTTACGGCTTAATGCCCCTTGAACTATTAAGCCGCGGCATTGCTCATGACGATTTGGGTAGCTTAATGGCCTTAATTATTTTAGGCGCTATGGCAGTTCAACCTTTAATTCCTGCACTATCCAAGTACTTAGGCCGCACGTTACTCATGGCACTATTTTGTTTACTGGGTGTCGCCGCCATAACATTAACCGCAGCGGTTAGCGGTATATACGCTTTGGGAACAGGTCTGTTTCTATTAGGGATGGCAATATTTGCCTTATACCCAGTGGCAATAAATCTGGCCTGCGACAAACTCGATGCTAGCTTCATTGTATGCGCCACACAGGTCATGCTTTTCAGCTACAGCGTGGGTTCAGTAGTAGGCCCACTTATTGCCGATAACTTTTTAGTCGGCCCTCAAGGGTTGATGGGTTACTTATTTGCGTGCTTACTTGCTACCAGTATTTATATGCTGATAGCCAGTGTTAAAACCAAAGGTCGCGCCATGGCAGGCGAGTAACACCTTCGCCACCATTGCCCATTAGATTGCCATAATCTCTGTTCACAATTCGCCCTATTCAGGGCGCTTAATGGTAAGTGTCGATACTAAAGCGAGCTTACCTGATGCTATTTTCCAAAACACCCAAACGGGATTATTTAACGCCTGCCAATACTCACAAACCTTGGTTTAGGGAACGGCAACATGCAGCCAAGCCGCGTAATCACAGGTTGCTTATCCTTACTTCCTTCCTCTGCTTTTTGCTTGGCATAGTAGTTAGCCCGCTAAGTCGCGCTGAGTCTGGCGAATTGATGCTGCAAAGCGTGGACGGTGAGTATTCCCCCGCTCTATTGCATTCAACTGACGTGGATTTACAGGTGAATGGCATGATTGCGCACGTTACCTATTCTCAAAAATTCACTAACACTAGGAATGAATGGAAGCATGCTGTGTATACCTTTCCGCTTAATGAAAACGCGGCGATTAACAGTATGGAAATGCTAATAGGAGACAGAATAATCCGGGGGCAAATTAAGCCGAAGGCAGAAGCGAAAGAAGCATTTGAAGCGGCCAAAAAAGCGGGAAAGAAAGCCAGTTTAACAGAGCAACAACGCCCAAATTTATTTACTCAGCAGGTCGCGAATATAGCGCCGGGTGAGGAAATAACGGTGACACTTCAGTACGTCCAACAGGTAGACTACCGCGATGGAAAATTTACTTTTCACTTGCCTACTACGCTCACTCCTCGCTATTCGCCCGGCATTCCCCTAAATCAGTTTAACGAGAATACAGTGGCTGAAATATCAGGTACAGGTTGGGGAGAACCCACAGATCAGGTACCCGATGCCAGAGCTATCACGCCTTATATGAGAGAAGGCAATGAAGGCCCGCAACTTACGTTCAACGCAACACTAAATACTGGTTTAACGCTTAATAGCGTCACTAGCAGAAATCACCGTGTGAATTGGTCAGAATCCACAGGTAATTATCTTGTCACCTTTAATCAAAGCAATATCAAAATGGACCGAGACATTTGGCTAGAGTGGCAGCCTTCGCCCTCTAGTGCACCACAAGCAGCTATTTTCACTGAATCAAAAGATCAGCATGACTACGCCCTTGTTATGCTAATGCCGCCACAAGTGAAGAGCCAAGATTTACAGGATTTTGATCGCGATATCACCTTCGTTATCGACACGTCAGGCTCTATGGGAGGTCGGCCAATTGTCGACGCAAAAGAGAGTTTACAATTAGCGATAGACCGCTTGAGTGAGAAAGACCGATTTAATGTTGTAGCATTTAACAATGACACCACGCGTTTGTTTGAAACCTCGGTAGAGGGAACAACACGAAACAAGCAATATGCGAGGAACTTTGTAAAGCACCTCAATGCAGGGGGCGGCACTGAAATGGCACCAGCGCTTAATGCCGCACTTAAACCCACGACAGCTGAAAACTTTATAAAACAAGTTGTCTTTATCACCGATGGGGCGGTAGGCAATGAAGCTGCATTGTTCTCGCAAATAAAGAACGAACTGGGTGATGCGCGCCTTTTTACAGTAGGCATAGGCAGCGCGCCCAATAGTTATTTTATGACCCGAGCCGCTCAGTTTGGTCGCGGAAGCTATGTATTTGTTAGCAATACTGCAGATATTAAACAGCAAATGGATAGCTTGCTTTATAAGTTAGAAAGCCCTGTGTTGAGTAATTTAAGCCTCACTCTACCAGCTGGCTATGCACAGTCAGCAGAGATTTACCCTTCTAAGATCCCTGATTTATACGCGGGAGTACCTTTGCTCTTGAATGTGAAACTGCCTCATAACGCCGGTACAAGCGGAAAAATAACCCTTAAAGGCACACTAGTAGACAAGCAGGGCACCACTCGCGAGTGGACCAGTTCGGTAGCAATATCGCCAACGTCGACAGGTTCTACCCAACACATTGGCGTAGCGACTGCGTGGGCAAGAAAGAAAGTGGCGGCGTTAATGGATGAAAAAGCGTTAGGGCGAAATGTAGATGAAGTAAAACAGGACATTCTTGCTGTAGCCCTGCCCCATAAACTTATAACAGAGTTCACCAGCTTCGTTGCTATTGAAGAAAAAATAGCAAATACACAGCGCATACCTTCTTCCACCGAAAACGTAAGAAACTTAATGCCACAGGGAACGCAATTCAGACAAATCAGTTACCCCCAAACCGCAGCGGGTGTATCTGAACATGTCGTATTAGGCATGATTGCCATGCTTTTATTGTCGCTTTTTCACAGCATCGCCTTTTTGCGAAACAAAGGGGGAACGAGGTTAGCACCTTAGGCTCATTTCTTTATTTTTTGACTGAATATTGCTTGGACAAACAATGATTAAATACTCTTTTACCATCATCTTAGTCTTGATCGCCACAGCCAGCTTTGGCAAAGCTGGCTGGATATTACTGAAAGCCGAGCTCGCGCAGTATTTGATTCAATCTTCGTGGGAAGAAACGCTAACCACTGGTGCTAACCAGAAGCCTTGGCGTTGGTCTGATACCTGGCCAGTGAGCAAGCTGGTTCATGCCAAAAGCGAAACGCAGCTGTATGTACTAGAAGGCGCACAGGGAAACGCCCTTGCATTTGGCCCTGGACACCACACCGACTCGCCCCCACTCGGACAGGGTGGTAGTGTGATTGGCGGGCATAGAGATACTCACTTCACGTTCTTAAAGAAGGTGAGAGCCAGAGATATTATGCAATTGCAGTTGCCGAACTCACAGTGGGTAACCTATCGGGTTGTATCGAAGACGATAGTCGATGCCGCCTCGGCAATGAAAGTAGATGTAAATGGGCAGCAGCTCTATTTAGTTACCTGCTACCCATTTAATGCGGTATCAACACAAAGTAATTTACGCCTTGTTGTTGAGCTGGTCGAAACTGAAAGCCAGCGAACCTAAATAGGTTCGCCCACAATTAATTAGCCGCTTGTTTGGGCGAAAATAAAGGACCAATGCGAACAACCTATCGCGTTTAACCTGTTTTCTAGCGAGTAACAGATTCAATGTGCAGCGAAGAAAACGTGCCGTTCCAGATTTGCTCACCTATGGTGACATTTTCAAAGCTAATATCGTCGGCATTTTCTAGGATAAGAATTTCTTCTGCTTCCTTGATTTTAATGTCTTTAAACTTAACGTTGTGCACAGGGGCTGCGTCCGGAGCGTGAATTTCCAAAACCGTTCCTACATTTTCTACCGTTAAATCTTCAATAATAATGTCGGTATAGGTAGCCGGAAAATTACCGTGTAAATTACTTGGGTAGTTTAGCTGGAACCAGAATAAGTGCTTAAACGAAGCCACTTTACTGCCTCTAATTCGAACCATTTTGACGCGCCCGCCTCTGTCTAAGTTACTCTTAAAGCGATATGCTGAGTCGCCTTCATGCAAGATGTTGTTCTCAAAAAATACGCGCTTAATGCCGCCAGACATTTCCGAACCAAGACCAATGCCGTCTTCCCCGCCTAAATCATTGTTTCGCGCAACAATGTCTTTGCTAGGTATACCTATATTTCGACCGTCGGCGTCTCTACCAGACTTAATAACGATACCGTCATCACCGGTTCTAAAGTGATTATCTTCAGCAAGCACAAACTGGCTCGACTCAATGTCTAACCCATCGTTGTTGTACAGGTGACTTTCTACCTTCACTCGTCTTACCGTAGCATGAGAAGTATAAACTAAGTGATTAACCCAAAACGGTGAGTTCAGGGCCGTATAATCTTCAAGCAGCACACGCTTGGCGTGGAAAAACTGAATAAGCGGAGGGCGCAAGTAATGCCCTTCTCCGAACTGACGCTTCTCTACTGGAACGCCATCAAACCCCATTTTACGAAGCGCATGCATATCTGTATTTTGTTTCTCATACCAGCCAATGAACGCCGATTGGGCATTTCCGTCGATAGTACCTTTACCTGTAATTGCCACATCTTCCACATTTAGCGCATAAATTAGCGGTGAATAGGTAAATACCTCAGTACCCTCCCAACGGGTTTTAACCACCGGTAGGTAGTGCGAAGGGTCGCCGGAAAACAGCAGAGTAGCGCCTTCCTCTAGGTGCAAGTTCACTTTGCTTTTAAGACGAATAGGACCGTCTACTTGCCATGTTCCTTTGGGCACAACAACAATACCGCCGCCGCTAGCCGAAGCCTTGTCAATTACACGTTGAATTGGCGCTCGCGCTGCACTTAGTGAAGTATCACTCACATCAACCACAAATTTTTCGTTTGGAATAGTGGGCAGCTGGATCTGATTTACAATCTGTTCAGCAATTTCCCAGTCTTCGTCAGTAGATGCCGACGCATAGGAACAAGTTAGAAGGGTCACAATAAACGCCACCCATCCCAAAGCCCGGCGGTGTGTGAAACGGCTGGGGTAGCTACTCATAGAACGGTCAACATCAGGTATAAAGCGCAGCATAAAAGCTCCATTATTTAAGTCGTAACTGATTACGTTTAAGAAACAAAATATTCACATCACGACAATAATGCCACCGGTGGCATTATTAATCAAAATAATGTTACGGCCCGTTTAACCACGGCACGATTTTTATCTTTCGGATTAGTTTACTTTGCGCTTAAGTGCGGCTTTTTCGGTTTCACTTAAAAAAGCAATTGCCAATGCATTCTCTTGCGCTTGTTTAATATGAGAAGGCATAAGGCCAGCTTGCTTAGCTGCAACGGAGAATTCGTGATCTAACTCTACACCTTGAACTGCCGGGTCGTCGGTATTCAGGCAGGCGAGTATGCCGTGATCCAAAAAAGTTGTTAACGGGTGCTCAGTTAATGATGTGACCGTGTTCGTCAATACGTTGCTGGTTAAACAGCTTTCAATACCAATACGGTTGTCGCGCAAATAGTCCATTAGCTTAGCATCATTAATAGCATTAACGCCGTGCCCTATTCGCACAGCACCTAAGTCGTTAATGGCTTGCCAAATGCTCTGCGGGCCTACTGCTTCACCTGCATGAATTGTAATAGGCAGCTCTTCGCGGCGCACTTTTGTAAAGTGCTCTATGAACATGTTGCCAGGAAAGCCTTTTTCATCACCCGCCAAATCAATTGCAGTTATATGCGCTTTACAGGCCAAAATTGAATCTAGCTCATGCTGACATACTTTTGCGCCATAAGAACGCGACAAAATACCGATGAGATTAACTTTAACATCGTGATTTTTAGTTGCGCTTTTTACACCGTCTATCACGGCCTCAACCACACCTTGAGTTGGTAGCCCGTGACTTTCGCCCATAAAATAAGGACTAAAACGCAGCTCTGTGTAGTCAATACCCTGCTTAGCCGCATCTTCTACATTCTCTATCGCCACCCGTTTGCAGGCGTCGAGACTGCCTAACACCTTAACGCCCCAAGTAAGCTTATCTAAAAATGACACCAAATCGGGGGCGATCTCCATTACTTGAACATGCGGTCGCAAGCCCTCTGACGAATAAGCTGGCAAACAAATGTTAAATTGCTGACCAAGCTCCAGAATGGTTTGCAGACGTACATTGCCATCTAAATGACGATGTAAATCAAGTAATGGAAAGTTTTTATTTATCATGGAAATACGATGAGTTAAGGCGTAAGCCCTACTATACCACTTGGCGCTGTAAACCTCGCATTCTTGCAGAAAATAACTTTTTTATAGCGGGACAAAACAGTACTTTTTTTGAAACAAAATTTGTTTTAAGTTCGCTCTTGGCATCTAACTTCACTCTATCGATGCTTTTCTTGATTACTTTTCATAACTTTCAGTAGCAACGAGCCAGTTGCTCGTTGGCGTGCGCCTTGTCACACAGGCTAAATACCACCAAAGAGCAACAGGCCTCTTCGTTATCACCAAAAAACACTAACAGGAGCACAGTCATGTGCGGAAAATGTATAGAAGGCTGCTATTTAGCAGGCTGGCGTAATGGCGTGTATTCATTCGAACATATGCAAGAAGAACCCGATTTTATGGGGAATGATGTAAAGGCTGCCCATGGCTTGGTGGAAGCGGTATGCTCATTAGGTTCTTCGCTCAATGAGCTCCACGCACTTGGATTAGCGGACTCGCCAATGATAGCTTGGGCAGGATGGATTTATTCGAGAAACGAATCGCACACCCAAATCGATTTAACACGGCATGACGACGTTCTCAAATATCAGAGGGCCTTACGTCATTCAAAAGAAAGTAAATGGGCTGAGATTAATGCCCTCTACCCGAACATTGCGAAGTTTTTAGATAACCTAATGCTTCAAGACATTGCTAATACCCTCGATGAAACGCTTCTCGATGAAATTGAGACATGCCTTCTTGCTCTTCATGGTAACGGGTATTACACCTTTGAATTCGTAGAGTCTATGTTCGCTGCTGAAGGGCTATTCCCCATTATTGAGCTAAGCGATACTGCGAAGCCGTCACTGTTTGTTGACCACGCACTTGAAATATTCTTACTAACCGAACATCTTTTACACTTTCGCCCATTGTCTTGGGCGCTTCGTGTGGCGTTAAGTGTTGACTTAACGTGCGATTTCGACAGCTTTCATATGGCGTGGCGTAGATACACCGCTAACCGCGTTTTAAACGCGCTTCTAATAAATCGCAATTTGAAAGGTGTGTACGCGTTAGCAAGTACACTTGAACTCAATACCGTTCACGCTATATGTCAGCGGAACGTAGCGAATAAACACTTACTTACTCAGCTATTGAGCGTCGTAAACAACTGTAAAGGCGACACTTATATTGAACCTAAACGTCTAGCCGCGCACATCACTTCATTGATCTCAGTGTAAATGCTTACTCCTTACAGTTTGAGATAGGGTGACTTGGTGAATGGTTAAGTACAGCTCGTTATGACTGTCAAATACGTGCGAATCTAACTTAATCAATATTAGACACGATGAAAAGTAGTGCTCGATATCATAAAGTTCTTTTGGCATGCCTTACCAAGAACAACGCCTTGGTAAGGCTATTCGCATTACATTTCTTTTTTAAGGGTTTTCGCAACCGCTAAAACTAGGTCTGCCGACGGGCGAACTTTGAAGTCTGGGTTAACATAGCTAAACAAAACCTGCCCTTTTTTATTGAGCATGAAGATGCTGGGTGCTGGCAAAACACTATTACCACTTTCATCTTTTGTTAAGTTAATGCCATAGGTTTTGTACTTTAACTCAGTCACAGTATCTAAATGGAATCCAACGCCGAACTCACGAATAGTGTCTAGTTTGTCGTCGGATAAAAGCGTAACCAAGAATTCTGTTTCAAGCTTTTGCTCTTGCAAGCGATCTGGTGATTCAGGTGAAATCGCCAAAATCTGATAGCCCATATCCACCAAGTCTTTTTCAATATCTTTAAGCTGGGCAAGCTGCTCATTACAATACGGGCACCACCCGCCGCGATAAAAAAGTACAATGCTGGGCTTTTGCATGGTAAGCGCTTTTAAGCTTACCGGCGAGCCATCTGCCATTTTAAGCGTTGTTTTAGGCGCCACTTGACCATTAAGCAACGGCGTTACTGAATCTGCATCTTCTGCAATAGTGCCGCGATCCAAAGCGTACGCATTTGATGCGCCTGCTATACAGCCGAACATTAACATCGCCATAGCCACTAGTCTCTTCATTAACCGTCTCCGTTTTCACTTTTTGTTTGTTTAGTTTTTGGTTATCCGCGCTTTGCGCGATGTCCAATATGACCGAGAAGCTTCACTAGCAATTTCGCGCTCCAAAAAATAAACCGACAAATACTTGTATTGGGCGCTACTCACCTACAGCGAAATTTGCTTTTTACTGCTACTATATCGCCAAAACTTGCTATGCCATTTTTTTACATAGCACACGGGGTTAACTTCAAGCCTCCTAAGAACGAAGCAGGAACACCATGGCTCTTAAAGCGACCATTTTTAAAGCTGACATATCCATAACGGATATGGATCGCAATTACTATAACGACCACAACCTTACTATTGCCCGTCACCCTTCTGAAAATGACGAACGAATGATGCTGCGCGTGGTTGCGTTTATTGTTAATGCTCATGAACGCCTACAGTTTACCAAAGGGCTGTCTGACGACGACGTTCCAGATTTATGGCAAAAGAGTTTTAGCGATGAAATAGAGCTGTGGATTGAGTTAGGCCAACCCTCTGAACAGCGCATCAAAAAGGGCTGCAATCAAAGCCAACAAATGATGATTTATTCCTACGCCGACAACAGCTTCGACGCGTGGTGGAAGAAAGAACATAACAAGCTACAAACCAAAAAGAACTTATCAGTTTTTACTTTGCCAGAGTCGCTTGCCACTACTTTGGCCAATGCTGTTCATCGCTCTATGCAAATACAGGTTACTATTCAAGATGGGCAAATGTGGCTAACCATTGAAGGTGCAGATGTCACCGAGAGCGTTGAAGTGTCTATAGAGAAGCATTTGTAATGAAAAAACTCTCTGCCGTTCAACTCAAACAGCAAGCACTGGTCTTTAGTGTAGCCGATAGCCTTGAAGCACAAGCGCTTGAAGAGTTAAATGGTATGCAACAGTGTTGGTTTGAGGTTCAGTATCACCAATTCCCCGGCTCGTTACTGCTTCGCTTTCAATTCGAAAATGAAGAAGCGGTGTCAAACGCTGAACCTGAGCTAAAGAAGTGGCAGCGAAAATTAAGCGCAGCGCTACTTAAAAAAGGCGTCGTGTTGAAGGATATGCGCCGGCACCTCGTGTTCACCACACAAGGCCCAGAAGCGTAGCCTTGTTCAACTTCGCTGTACAATATCTCAACAATCCGCATGCAGTTTTGCAAGGTAAATGTTTGGTTATAATCCTTTCATTTTTCGGTATAAAGTCTACTTACACTTTATCAGGTAAGTAGGCTAGACTGGTCTCGTCGAATATTCAGCTTGCCGAATATGACAATAAAACGGCAGGCATCTTGAACGTTTAGAATGGATATTTGAACACACCATGTTGACCGGCTTTGAAACAAGCCACTATCCCAGCAAAAGGAGCTTCACAATGAAAACTAAAGCAATGGCGTTAGCACTGTTACTGTCTTTAATGGGCTGTACTGAGTCTAGCGAAGAGACGAAAAGCGAAGTAAAAAAAGAGATGGAAAAAGCGGGCGAAGCGACAGCAGACGCCTATGACAACGCAAAAGAAAGTGCTGCAGATTCTTGGGATAAAACCAAAGACGCGAGCTCTGAAGCTTACGAAGACGGTAAAGAAATGGCTTCTGATGCCTTTGATGACGGCAAAGAGATGGCTTCAGACGCATACGAAGATAGCAAGAAAATGGCCTCTGACGCATACGACGCAACGGCTGAAAAAGCAGGCGAATTTAAAGACGCCGCAGCGAAGAAAGCTTATGAAGCTTGCGTAAAAATGAAAGAGCAAATGGGCGGCGACGTTAGCGAGTGCGACGATTAATTTAATCTTCCAGCGAAAAGCAAATTTAAAAGCGAACCTTCGGGTTCGCTTTTTTGTTGCTGTTTAATCAAACAAAAGTGAATCATTCACGCTATTCACACCCGGCTAAAATCACAGCGTCTGGTGTTATGGTTAAAGGCGCGACCCGCAGCAAAGTATTAATACCTAAAATATTGTTTCCTTTGGGAAGCACAGCCACTTCCACTGGCCCCACTTCGCACGTATTTCCTATACGAACCGAGTTTAATTGATACTGAGATATTTTAACGATCTTTCCATTTGCCATTCTGGCAGCAGAGGTTCTGGTGGCAAGAAGCTTTTGATTTCTTGTTAGCGCGTCGAACGTAGCTTGATTGAGGGTTAACAAGCTTGAACCCGTGTCTAATAGAAACGAAGCCTTTATGTTCGATTCTAGGGTCGCTTCTAGATACAGTGTTCCGCCTTTGCTTTGTGAAAGAGGAATATTTTGCTCTATCGCTGACACGGCAGATGTGCACGCTAACCAAAAAGTTAGCAGAACAAATAAGGGAATTTTAGATTTTACACTCACCGCACATACACCCTTTGTCGACTCTTTACATAGGTGTTGATGGACAGCAAGATAAAGACCAAAGGGTAAATGATTGATTTTACCGAAACTCTACAATACCAGACGGTGCCAAAGCACCATAATAGTGCACAAAACCATCCATTCCGCACCATCGTTAAACACTCCGTTTTCAACGCAGTAGCTTCTCTTTCAACAGCTCTCCATTCTCTTGATTACTCAAATTCTCTATATCCAGTTAGGTGATAGCAATCACCTATCACCAATCGTCATTGTTTAGAACTTTTTCGCTCATACAATGTAGAAAGGTAAGTATGTCAACGAGAGGACACGACATGAAATTACGCTATGTATTGGGTTCATTAATTACGGCTGTTTCACTTGGTTTTTCTGCAAACGCAGCGCAAGCTATGACATCATCAACTGATGAAACGGTTGATGTACAAGTAGTTGATTATTCAGGAAAGCCTCCATTTAAACGCAAGATCGTAAGCTTATCGGTTAACGATGTAGCGCAATTGGAATCAGTAGGGCAAGAAGCTATTGAATACGTAGAAGTGAAAGAAGTCATCATGCGCGGTAAGCCACCGTATCGCAGAGTGACAACCATGATGCCTGTGTATGACGTCGCCCAACTTGAAATGCTAGAAGAGCAAACTGACACGCAAAAACGCGGCACTCGTCCGCCGTTCAAACGCCACTAACAGCGTTTTCTACTACCAACAAATTGCACCAAAGCGATTCACTTTTGCCTGAGTGAGTCGCTTTTTTATTGTGCATACTTGTTTACGCCATTTTCTATTTCGATGTATATAACACGCCCTAGTTAGCACGTTTTTATTTTTAATAACCCGTCACTAACGATAGAGTAGTAAAAAAGCAGAAAAACGAGATTATAAATGCAGCCTCACGACCATTCTCCGCTCAGTGATTTTATTGAGTACCCTGAAGAGCAAATGCTTTCCCGAAGCGAAGATTTTTTGAAAACCATGCAGCGCCGCCACAGTATTCGTCACTTTAGTGACAAGCACGTTGGTAAAACGGTAATTGAAAACTGTATTTTGACTGCTGGCACTGCACCTAGTGGAGCGAATCATCAGCCTTGGCATTTCGCCGCTATTCAGTCGCCCGAAGTAAAACAACAAATACGCGAACAGGCTGAAGCGCATGAGCGCGGTTTTTATAATGGGCGTGCGGGGCAACAGTGGCTAGATGACCTAAAGCCGTTAGGCACTGACGCAAGTAAACCCTATCTGGAGACCGCGCCTTGGCTTATTGCTGTATTCAGTCAAAAGTTTGGAGAGACAGAAACGGGCGAAAAAAGCCAAAACTACTATGTGCACGAATCGGTGGGTATCGCGGTGGGTGTGCTTATTACCTCACTTCACAACGCAGGTTTGGCAACCTTGACCCACACACCAAAGCCAATGAACTTTTTAACCGAAGTCTGTCAACGGCCTGATAACGAGCGCGCTTACATGCTGATTATTGCAGGTTATCCGGCGGATAACGCCACAATTCCTGCACACGCCATGCAAAAAAAGTCGCTTAGCGAAATTGCGAGCTTTCTTTAAATTTAAAAAGCGCGCAGTGCTTGAGCATATGAAGTAAACCAAGTATTTAAAACGGCATAACTAATAAAAGCTTTGTCATAGACATGAGATACGCAGCACTTATAATGCGCCCTCGTTATTAAGGGCTGTGACCTTTCTTTACGAATTTCGGTCAACCACGTTTAACAGTCCCTCGGAGCTCGTATCCTCATGTCATCGCGTCACGCATTCTCTCCACAACTTCCTTTTTTACTGTTAAGTCTATTAACTGGCCTAACATCGTCGTTTGTTACGCCACTGATGAGCTATTTCCTCATTGATGAGATCAACGTTGAGCCTATTTATATAAGTGTTTATATGGTGTCCGTTACGCTATCAGGGTTGGTGATCAGTCAGTACCTCGGGCACTTGGCAGACAAAGGTTTTAACGCAAATCGCCTTTACGGGCTAACCATGATTTGCGTGGGCATTGCCATGGTCGCCTTTATCTTTAGCAAACAGTTTTGGCACGTATTTCTTGCAGGCGTCTTGTTTATGTCGGTGGGCGCTGGAGCCGTGTCTCAAATGTTGACCGTTTCGGGATTATGGGCAAAAAACCAAGACATCGACTTAGCCGCATTTAACTCAAAAGTTCGCGCTGCCATTTCTCTCGCTTGGGTAGTAGGTCCGCCGCTGGCATTTACGCTGGTTGCCAATTTTGGCTTCGCAGCGTCCTTCTCGGTGGCCATTGCATGCGTGATTGTTGCAACGCTTTTTGTGGTGAACGTTGTGCCGCCTCAAAAAGCCAATCAACAGTCACTCAATACTACTCTAAAGGGCTCGCTATCGCTGCCTTTTTGGCTTGTTGGGTTGGCCATACTTGCCGGAATGGCAGGCAATGTCATGTATTTATCATCCATGCCTTTGTACGTAATGAATGAACTTGGGTTACCGGAAAATTTGCCTGGGCTAATGATGGGTGTTGTGGCCGCACTCGAAATACCTACGATGTTGCTAGCAGCCAAATTAGCCCGACGATTCCCTCCAGCGGGTATCATGGCAGTGGCGTTTATTTTCGGCTGTTGCTTTTACGTTGGCGTGTACTTTTCTCAGTCAAGTTGGGAGTTATTGACCCTTCAAATATTGAACGCGCTGTTCTACGGTTTATATGCTGGTATTGGATTGACCTTACTGCAACAACAAGCACCTGACTTAACTGGATTCACTTCAGCGTTTTATTCAAACGCCACTCGGGTGGGTATGATGCTAGGCACCATTGGCGCAGGCACCGTGGCTCAATTCTTTAGCTTCAGAGATGCCACTATTGGGTCGTTGTGCATTGCCATATTTGGCTTAAACGTAATGTTAGTGTTCATGTTTGCAAAACGAGAAGCACGTTAAGTTTTATTCAAAGAAAACTAGCAGATCGCTAGTTAAGGCGCACCCCAGCAGCACTTCTATTGCTTCCTTTAATTTCTTCGCACTTTCTCACAATTGACAATTGTTACAATATAACATTACTCTCACGAACAGTTAATTACCCTAAAAATTTAGGAACCCTATGAAAAAGCTCCTTATTTCAGCCACGATATCTTCTATACTTTTGGCAACAGGCTGCACCGAACAGGCGTCAACAATGAATAAGACTGCTACAACGCAGACTGACTCAGCAAAAGCAGAGCAGACGAACCCTTTATTTATGACAAGTTCACTGACTTACGGCGCGCCGCAATTTGATTTGATAAAGGACGAGCATTTCATTCCTGCATTTGAAAAAGGAATGGAACAGCACTTACAAGAAGTAGAAAAAATAGCGTCTAACCCTGACGCCCCTACCTTTGATAATACGCTGCTAGCGCTTGAAAAAAGTGGAAGTTTACTCACCAGAACTAGCCGAGTATTTTTCAACTTAGTAGGAACAGATAGCTCGCCTGAACGCAGAGAAATCCAAAAAATTCTAGCGCCAAAGCTGGCGGCTCACAGCGATACCATTAATTTAAATAGTGCGCTTTTTAAGCGTATTGAAACACTATACAACCAGCGCGACGAGTTGGAGTTAGATACTGAATCAACCCGACTACTCGAAGAGTACTACTCTGATTTTGTTCGCGCTGGCGCTAAACTCAATGAATCAGATAAACAAAAGATACGTGAAATAAACGAAGAACATTCAACGTTAACCACGCAGTTTTCTCAAAACCTATTGGCAGAGTCATCTGAAATTGCGGTGGTAGTAGATGACGTAGAGCAGTTGTCAGGGATGTCAGAGCGCCAAATAAAGGCCGCATCAGATGCTGCTAAAGCTGCTGGTAAAGAAGGCGAGTATCTTCTAAATATCACGAACACTACTCGTCAACCTGTCCTTACTTCACTAGAAAATAGAGCACTTCGCCAGCAAGTGTGGGAAGCATCAGCATACCGAAACCAATCTGGGGAATACGACAACACCAAAATTATTAGCCGATTGGCAGGACTGCGCGCACAAAAAGCAGCATTGCTTGGATTTGATAGTTGGGCGGCCTACAGCCTAGACAAACAAATGGCCGGTTCGCCAAGCGCTGTATACGACATGCTAGGCAGTATGGTGCCCGCTGTGCTTAAAAACGTCGAAAAAGAAGCCGCTGACATTAAAGCAATGATTGAAGCGGAAGGTAATAACTTCGAACTAAAACCTTGGGATTGGGCTTTCTACGCAGAAAAGGTAAGACAAGCTAAATACGAGCTAGATGAAAACGAGGTGAAACAATACTTCGAGTTTAATCGCGTGCTTGAAGATGGCGTATTTTTCACCATGAATAAATTGTACGGAGTGCGCTTCAAGCCCCGTCCAGATTTGCCGGTTTACCACCCTGATGTAAAAGCTTACGAGCTGTTTGATGTAAATGGTGACAGTTTAGCGATTTTTTATGCCGACTACTTTTCTCGCAAAGGTAAACGCGGTGGAGCTTGGATGAGTTCGTTCGTAGGACAGTCGAAATTGCTCTCGCAAAAGCCTGTTGTGGTTAATGTAATGAACATAAACAAAGCGCCTGATGGCGAGCCTACATTAGTCAGTTACGATCATGTGACTACCATGTTTCATGAAATGGGCCACGGACTTCACGGCATGCTGTCAGACGTAAATTACCCAACGTTGGCCGGCACATCTGTCTCGCGAGACTATGTAGAGTTCCCTTCTACCTTCGAAGAAGACTGGGCAGCCCACCCTGACGTTATTGCAAACTATGCCAAGCATTATGAAACTGGCGAGCCTATTCCAGAGGCTCTGCTGGAAAAGGTGATTCGTTCACGTACTTTCAATATGGGTTATGACACTTTGGAATATATGTCTGCAGCACTGCTTGATATGGAGTGGCATTCTATCTCTGCCGAGCAGGCGCCTGAAGATGTCCAAGCCTTTGAAGCCCAAGCTCTCGGCAAACATAATGTTGGCTTGTCTTATGTACCACCTCGTTATAAGTCAGCATTCTTTGCACATTCAATGGGTGGCGGCTATTCCGCTGGCTACTATGCCTATATGTGGAGTGAAATTTTAGCTGCTGATGCCTTTGCTTATATGCAAGAACTCGGCGGATTAAAGTTAGAAAACGGTATGAAATATAGAAAGGAAATCTTATCTACCGGCAATTCTCGTCCCCCGATGGAGTCTTATAAAGCATTCCGAGGAAAAGCGCCAACAACAGATGCTCTGCTTATTCGCAGAGGGCTTAAAACCAAACTCGACTAACAGGAGGCCTCATGAATTCACCGGTAATACCGTCTAACTTCGTTGAATGGCAAAACTGTATTGTCCGCGATTGTGGCATAACGTTAGACAAAGCGTTTTTAGAATCACGGATAGCGGCGCTTTCGAACATGAAGGATCAGCATACAAAGCAATTCCTACGTTTGTATGGCGAGGCACACTATAAGCAGGTTTTAGGCTGGTTTCATCAAGCCTTAGTGGAGCTGAAATGAGTAAAACGTTGACTAAAGAATCGCTTCTTGCCGCCAGTGAAGACGACTACATGAACGATGAGCAGCTTGAATTTTTTCAGGCATTGCTCAACGATTTAAAACAGCAAACTATGGCTCATATTGAAGAGATGAAGGCATCGTTAAGCCAACCTCCTGAGATAAACGATGAAGTTGATCGGGCGCAGTATGAAGAAGAATCCAGGCTTTCTCTTCGAATTTTGGATAGGGAGCGAAAGCTACTTCCTAAAATCGATAAGTCGTTGCGACGAATAAAAGACAAGTCTTTTGGATACTGCTTGGAGACCGGAGAACCCATTGGCATTCCTAGGTTACTGATAAGGCCGGTCTCAGAATACTGCGCCGATGTGAAAATGGTAAACGAAGGCAGAGAGCAGCATTATTACTCACAAAGAAAGTAATGATACTTTCTGTGCCTGAGAGTTTTTGAGTGAATATTTAAGTGAAAATTTGAGTGTGCGGTTAACAAGGCGCACACTCGTATTTTGGCAAGAATGGACTGAATGCGTCTCAGCTTTTTATCATTTTATATTGAAAGCTGAGAGTTATCCGTTTTGGCAACAGTATTGAACCTCCAGTTAAACCAAAACAGTGACCGTGGTGTTGTGTGGCTTTACTTATCGCTGCACTTCACGGTAACAATTACTTATTTAAATAAAGCTCCATCTGCACATCACATCTCGCGTAAGGCGATGACGCCCCCTTAATATGCTTAAACCCTATCTTTTCGTACAAACTGACTGCGGGCTTAAGTACCGAGTTGCTCTCTAAATAAAGCCGCTTTAATCCCATCAGTTTCGCTCTTTCAACAATACTTTTACCTAACAGCAGCCCTACCCCTTTGCCTTGAGCTTTGGGAGACACCGCCATTTTGGCAAGTTCAAACGCATCGTCAGTTTGTTTGATAAGCGCACAGCAGCCTATGGGTTCGCCCTTATCTAACGCGATCAGTATCACACCCGACTGATTCAAAATGTAGCCTTCAGGGTCGTCGAGCGCTTTAAAGTCGGGCTCTTCGAGCTCCCAATATTTGCTTATCCATTCTACATTGAGCGATTTAAATGCCTCGCGATACTTTGGTGCATAATCGACTACCTTAATATCAGGCGAGTCACCGTCCACTCTTGCACTAATTGGGCGATATCGAAGGTGCCGTTCAACTACGCTCACCGCTTCCCATAAATCGATACCCGTTTCTTCCTTTAGTTCGCGCATAGCAGCGTCTATGGCATCGCATTGCTTTTCCATTTGGGGCACCATCGCTTTCGCTTTGCTGTTTAAAGCCACCAGCGTAACCCGCGAATCGTCGCTCGACTTGTAGCTTTCAATTAGGTCGCATGCTTTCATTTCTTTTACGATTTTACTCACCGACACGTGAGAGTGATTTATCTCTTTGGCGATATTCACGACGGAATCAGCACCTTTGGACGCGAGCACGTAAAATACTGGAAACCATTTTGGCTCTATTGCAAATCCAAATTTGGCATAAGTATTTTCCGCATCCTTTGACACCTGCGCGGCTAACTGACGTAAGGCAGTACCTAATGCAATATGCCCCAATTCATTAAATGACTTCACTTCACAAAACTCCGTAACCGGTTACGGATATAATTGATCGTAATCGGAAACAAGTCAAACAGATTATTTATTGATCATAAAAAATTGGGGTAGATTACTTCGCCTGGCACTGGCTACACCAATAAAGACGTCGTCCATTGTACGTTTGGCGTTCTATTGGAGTGGCGCAGACTCTACAAGGCTGCTCTTCCCTGTCGAACACCATAAACCGCGTACCTTCAAAGTTAACGCCTTTTGCTTCAAGCACTTCACGTAGTTCTGTGTACACGGTATAGCCACCAGTTTCATAGCTGCGTTTGCATATTGCTAAGGTGTGATGTGCCAAGCTGCGCAGCTGCTCATCATCTAACTGAGAAGGTTTGAGTGAAGGATGAACACCTGCTGCAAACAATATTTCGCTGCGAAGATAGTTGCCCAGACCTGCCATAAAGCGTTGGTCCAGATATAAACCGCTTAGTGCGCGGTTATAAAAAGCTTTTGAACGTAAACGTTCTAATACCATTTCTTCTGTCACCGAATTGTTGAGTACATCGGGTCCAACTCTTTGTAAAAAAGGGTGTTCATGAATAGTTTGTGTTGGCCAAATGCTAATGTCAGACGCACTATATAAAATAGCACTGTGTGTTTCGGTATGAAGCCCTACCCTTAGCTGGCGGGTTGTATCCGGTATTTCGTTGCGTTTACAGGTATGCCACACACCATAAAGTTGGTTGTGTGAATACATAGAGAGACCATTGCTAAAATGGGTAATTAGCGCCTTACCACGGGTTTCCATGCGCAAGACTTTTTCGCCTTCTAGCTGCTTAGCGTAGGGTTTAAGTTGAGCTAATCCAAACTCTACTTTTTCTAGGGAGATATCTTTTATCACCGCTTCGACTTTATCTGCAGCGCGACGAATCTCTGGGCCTTCAGGCATGCTGTCTCAAATACCTTTTATATCGGTTACTATTTACTGGTTACTTCGCATCATTTTCAGCTTCTTTGCAGCTGAATAATAGCGAATACAAAAAAAGGTCTGTAGCCCTTTGATGTACTTTAAACCGAAGTTTGTACATCAAAGATCAACAGACCCTATTATTAATCAAAGTTTAGCTGAAATTGCCGTATTTAAACGCTGCGCTGATTAGCCCTTGTTTGGCACAATCAGGTATTTTTCACCGGTCTTTTTAGCGTTATAAAGCGCTACATTCTCAGGCTGTAGTGCCTCCTCAAGACTCAGTTCTTTGGTGTAAGACGACGCAAAGGTAGTGTTAATTTCCGTCGCCACTTTTTGATATAGCTCGCCCACACGCTTCTTATCAAGCTTGCCTAAGAAACGCATTAATAGCCAACCACCAATGCTCCACGTCATGCCGTAAGCGCGATTCAAAGTAGTAGGCGAGAAATCTAAGCCGCCGTAGATATACACTTGTTTATTGCTGTCAGAGCCGTAAGTGTTGAAGCCTTTTGCATCTTTACTGCCCGACGCTTCCATCATAGTGAGGATATCGCTAACTAGCTCACCGCCGCCAATGGCGTCAAACGCTAGTGTTGCGCCCGTGCTGTCGATGGCTTGATAAAGTTCGGCTTTAAAATTTTCGCTACTTGAGTCGAGCACAATTTTCGCGCCAATACCTTTAAGTAGGTCTACCTGCTCTTGGCTACGTACAATATTAACTAGCTCTACGCCTTCCTCTAAACAAATTTTATTTAGCATTTGCCCAAGGTTTGATGCCGCTGCGGTGTGCACTAGCGCTTTGTGGCCTTCCATACGCATGGTTTCAACCATACCTAGCGCGGTCAGTGGGTTAACGAATGACGACGCTGCTTGTTGTGGCGTTGTGCTATCTAGGTGAGGCAAGCATGCCTGCATAGGCACACAGGCATACTCGGTATACGCTGCACCAGTAAGAATAGATACGGTTTTGCCCATTAAAGCTTGTGCCTCCGGGCTGTCACCCGCCTTAACAACCGTACCTGCACCTTCGTTTCCGATAGGCAGAGTCTGGTCTAAACGCGACTTAATACGATTTAACAAAGGCTTATGCACCGGCGCAACCAACGCACTTTTATCTGTATCAAAGGTCGCTTTATCTAGACTTGCTGGACCAAACATAGGCCACATGTCTGACGGGTTAATAGGAGATGCTTCCATACGCACAATCACTTCGTGCGGCTTCGGCTCTGGAACATCAACCTCTTTTAACGATACCTGAAGTTCACCTTCTGAGGTAATTAGCGTAAACAGTTGTTTTGATTTATTCATGTGATTATTTCGCCCTGAAAATTAAACGCTGAATGTAGTGCTAAGCTAACACGCCACAACTATCAGCAATATTTATATTGCGAATACATATGCGTTTCGACCACTTATACACCCCCAAAATGGGGTCAGAGTACATTTCCCCGCTCCCCCAGATAGTCCCCCTCAAAATTAATGGGGTCAGAGTACATTTTTTTGCGAGTTTTTCCGCGAAGCAACCCAACGGCTACACCAAGTGGTACCGCCTCTCTTCTAATCACACATCATAAAAATGGGGTCAGAGTACATTTTTGCGAGTTTTTCCGCGAAGCAACCCAACGGCTTCACCAAGTGATACCGCCTCTCTTCTAATCACACATCACGCCATGAGCTTTATCAATAAAGTACTCTGACCCCATTACTCAGATGGGTTACACTGCTAAGCCTGTATCAACTTGCTATGATGAATTAAGAAATGAAAAAGTATTGTGCGTATGTCTTACTTGGGCTTGCTGTAATAAGCAATGCTGCGCTTGCAAAAGAGGCACCGTTGGTCTCGACTCCTACTCACGATGCATTTTTTAATGCGATAAAGGCCCTCTGCGGTAAAGCATTTCAGGGCAAAGTTAGCAAAGACAATGTGGGTAATACGTTCGGTAATGCGAAGCTTGTTATGCACGTACGAAAGTGTATAGACTCGGAAATTCAAATTCCTTTTCACGTGGGAGACGATGCATCCCGCACTTGGATTCTAACGAAAACCGGCGCGGGTCTTATGCTGAAGCACGATCATAGAAATGAAGATGGCAGCTTTCACTCTTCAACCATGTATGGCGGCCACACAGTAGATGAAGGGTTCCCCCAAGTGCAGTCGTTTCCTGCAGATGTATATTCAAAATCGTTATTTATAGAATCGGGAATTGCAGCATCAACGGATAACGTCTGGCAAATGATGATCTACCCAAGTCGCTTTAGCTATCGACTAATTCGCCCTGCCCGCGAAGTACAGGTAGATTTTGATCTCAAAAATCCTATAACAACGCCAAGCGCCCCCTGGGGATATGAATAATGGGGTCAGAGTACATTTTCTAATTTAAGAGAGCCAAATAAGCCATTCATTGCATTCTTCCAGCTTGCCCGTTAGACCAGTTTTGATAGGTACAGGGTTGTAGCCTTTTCTCAATTCACTCATTTTAGTAGAGAGAATATAGAAAGGAATTTGGTGAAATTATGGCAAGGAAACCTCGTTTGGCTCCCGCAGGCTATCCTCAACACGTCATCCAAAGAGGTAACAATCGCTCAATATGCTTTAAGTGTGAAAACGACTACATCGCTTATATTAGCTGGCTTAAAAAGTTCTCTGCAAAATTTGATGTAGGCATACATGCTTGGGTATTGATGACCAATCATGTTCATTTACTTTGCACTCCTAAGCTTGATAACCTTGGCGTAAGCAAAATGATGCAAGCGCTTGGCCGCATGTATGTGAGGTACTTTAACCACAAATATGAGCGCTCTGGAACGTTGTGGGAAGGAAGGTTTCATTCCAGTCTGGTCTCTAACGACGAATATCTTCTCACGGTTTATAGATATATCGAGCTGAACCCTGTAAGAGCGAACATGGTCGAAAAGCCGGTTGAATATAAATGGTCAAGCTACAGAATAAATGCGTTAGGCACACCTTCGTCACTGCACAGTCCTCATCCTGTATACCTAAATTTAGGAGCTTCAGAAAACCAGCGTCTTGCCGCTTACCGCGCTCTGTTCGATGATGAACTGCCTCAAACTGACATTGATAAAATTCAAAGCGGTACTCGAAGAGGACTAGTACTGGGAAGCGATACATTTAAACAGCAAATTGAAAGCCTGACTGGGCACCGCTTAAAACACGAAGCGTTGGGTAGGCCACCGCAAATCAGTGAGCAGTTAGCCGCTGATTGCTCGGAAATAGCTTAATGTACTTTGATCCCTTTATTTTTAAAAACGTCGCGTTGGCTCAACTAGCTCAAACCTGCGAACACTTAATCACAAACTGTTTGGAAATAAGTTAATGTACTCTGACCCCATTTTTTATATCGCGACTTGGAAGCTTATTAATGTACTCTGACCCCAATATTTTGCAGCAGCTGTTTGGTTTTTCGGCGTTTCGCGAGGGACAGAAGGAGGCAGTGGAATCACTGCTTGGTGGAAATTCAACGCTAGCGATTTTTCCCACTGGCTCGGGCAAATCATTGTGCTATCAGTTTGTTGCTACGCAATTGCCGCACTTGACCTTGGTTGTGTCCCCACTATTAGCACTGATGAAAGATCAGCTGGAGTTTCTTCATAGCAAAGGCATTGCAGCAGCGAGTATCGACTCTACGCTAACGCCCGAGCAGAACAAGCAAGTGATGAACGACGTGCGGTCAGGCCAGTGTAAAATTCTGATGGTGTCGGTGGAGCGCTTTAAGAACGAACGCTTTCGGCAGTTCATTGAGTCTGTTCCGGTAAGTATGCTAGTTGTCGATGAAGCACACTGTATCTCTGAGTGGGGCCACAACTTTCGCCCTGACTACTTAAAACTCCCCGCGTATCAAAAAGAGCTTAATATTCCGTTAGTACTTCTGCTCACAGCTACTGCCACTAAAAAAGTAAAAGAAGATATGGCAGCGCGCTTTGATATTGCGCCATCCAATATTATTCAAACAGGGTTTTATCGACCCAACTTGAATTTGCATGTTCGCCCTGTACATGAACCATATAAAAACCAAGCCTTACTTGAAGAAATTCAAAAGCAGCAAGGCGCGGGTATTGTTTATGTCACGCTTCAAAATAGTGCAGAAGAAGTAGCCAGGTTCTTACAGCAACAAGGGTTTGCTGCGAAGGCTTATCACGCTGGTCTCGACAGTGGTGTAAGACAAGGTATCCAGCAAGATTTTATGCACAATAAGCTTCAAGTTGTTGTAGCTACCATTGCATTTGGCATGGGCATTGATAAGTCGGATATTCGCTTTGTTGTTCATTACGACTTACCAAAGTCAATTGAAAACTACAGCCAAGAAATTGGCCGTGGTGGACGAGACGGTAAAGCCGCAAACTGCACGGTTTTAGCTAACCTTGACGGGCTAGTCACCATAGAGAACTTCGTTTATGGCGATACACCAGATAAAAGCGCCATTCAACGCGTAATAGATGATATCAGCGCACAGGCCTCTGCTCACATAAATTCAGCGGCGCACAATGATTTACCTACCAACGGCGAAAACAGTGTTTACCAGTGGGAAACGCAAATAAATAGTTTATCGAGTGCCAGCAACATACGACAGCTTCCGCTTAAAACCCTGCTTGTACAGCTTGAACTCGCTAACGTTATTCGCCCTTTGTATGCCTATTTTGCTGAATATAAATTTCGCTTTATTTCAGAGAAAACCACCATACTCGGCCTTTTCTCAGAAGAACGGGCTCGCTTTCTAGACGCCGTATTCACTCATTCAAGTATGAAAAAGGTGTGGGGCATTGTAGATTTCGACAGTATTTATCAGCATTACGGCGCAGAGCGTGCAAGAGTGGTGGCCGCACTAGAGTATTTACATGAACACAATCATATTGAGCTTGCCTCGCGCTTAATAACTGACGTATACCGCGTTGACTACGAAAAACTGCAAGATGCCGACTTAGCTAATAACCTGGCTCGCTATTTCGCTGAAAACGAGCGCAAAGAAATTGAGCGCATTGCCGCACTGGTAAGCTTCTTCGAACTTAATACCTGTTTAAGCTACAACCTATCAGCGTATTTTGATGATACTCAAGTGCCAAACGAATGTGGGCACTGTAGTGTTTGCGAAGGAAACGTGGCTAAGCTTAGCTATTCAACTCCAATTCCTAAACCAAATTTTGACCAATTATCTCAAGCCATGACGGCTCTCAAAACCCATTTAATCGGTAAATTTGACGGCCCTATTACTTCGTCTATTTATTGCCGCTTTCTAACCGGTATGACTATGCCGTTGTTCACTCGCTTAAAAATAAGGCAGGTCAAAGGGTTTGGTAGCTGCGAACACTGCCGATACGCTGATGTGAAAGCAATGGTAGACGCTATAAATCAGTGAACGTAGCAAATACCCTAAATCTAATTTATAGTGTTGAGTGAATCACAATTAGCAAGTGGTAAAGGAAAATATGACGCTAATTCAGGGACAAGAACATACTCCTAAGGGATCGCTAGTTGTAGTTGGCACTGGAATCAGTGTTGCGGGTCAAATGACGATAGCGACCAAAAGCCACATCGAAAATGCTGACATTGTGTACATGGGGATCATGAACAAAATTGGTGAACACGTGGTCTCCAATATAAACCCGAACAGTGTGTCTTTAGACGACCTTTATCAAGAAGGAAAATCTCGCGCTGTCACCTATGCCCAAATGGCCGACCGCATCGTGCAGTCAGTTATTGAAGGTAAAAAAGTATGTGTGGCTTTTTATGGTCACCCAGGCGTATTTGTGACGCCTTCTCATGAGGCTATTCGCAGAGTGCGGGAACTTGGCCTTGATGCGCAAATGCTCCCCGGCGTGTCTGCAGAAGACTGCTTAATTGCGGATTTGGGAATAGATCCCTCTCGCTTTGGCTGTCAATCTTATGAAGCAACTCAATTTTTGTTTCGCGATTACCGAATTGACCCTCACATGACGCAAATCATCTGGCAAATAGGTTTAGCCGGAGAAGCAACGCTAAGCGTGTTAGATGCCAATCACAGTGGATCTGGGCTTGCCATGCTGGCTGACATTCTGGCCGAGCACTACCCAGAAGATCACGAGCTGATTATTTACGAGGCAGCCACCCTGCCCCTTTGCGAGCCCAAAATACAAAAAGTGTTGCTTCGCGAATTACAGTTCGCCAAGCCAACATTAATTTCGACCCTAGTTGTACCCTCACTTGGCATGCCAGCATACCGTCAGGATCGTTTGGCAAAGCTAGGTTTAACTGAGCAGCAAGTAATTGACTTTAGATCTCCAAAAGTAAACTAAAAGGAAAAAACGACATGGCAAAGAAAACAATTGTAGATTTCTTGGTTGAGCTAGACAGCAACAGCAAACTAATGGATGCGTATAAAAAGGACCCTGTGGGCACTGCAGAAAAGTACGGTTTATCTGGTGAAGATCTTCAGCTAATTAAAGACCAAGACTGGGACGAAGTAGCCAAACGCTTTGATGATACAAGCAAAGCTACCCGCGTAATTAGCTACTAGTCGTTATCTTTTTAAGCTAGCTGAAGTAGAAAGTGAAGCGCCGTTTGAAATGCATCTTCGCTATCGTTTGTTTTACGATGGCGCTTCCTACTTTTGCGTTTTTAAAAGAACCACTTAACACCACATCATCAGTCACTACGCTAGACGAACTGAAACAGCGAATTCAAAACAATGATGAGTCTGTAGAAACCACATTCACCGAGCTAGGCTATTTCTTCGACGCCCACCCGAACGCTTTTCAGCAAGCCCGCTTATTCAACCTAAGAGCTTATAAGCACATTCTTGAGCAAGACCTTGTCGCCGGATACGAAACTCTGTTGGAAGCCCGCAAGCTTGCGAAAAAAGGCGGCAACACCATGGCGCTGGCAGAGTCTTTTCGCTTAGAAGGGCTTATTTTGGACTTGTCAGGTGAGCATGCTCGTGCACTCGAAGCCCTCAATAAATCCCTTGCTGCTTTTATTGAAGTAAATAGCGATAACGCCTTGCTTGTATATAGCGCTATGGGCAATGTGTACATGTCGCTGCAAAATTACGAAATGATGTTGCAGCTAGGTCAAAACTTCCTCGCCGCAGCCCAGCGTTTGAATGATAAAGAAAACAAAGCCATTGCTTACTTTTTCCAAGGTTACGCGCAAACGGAACTGGGCGACTATCAAGACGCTAAAATAAGCCTTCTGCTGGCAGAAGAATTGTTCAAAGAGGTGCACTACCCCTTTATTGGTATTGTTCATACCAAAATGGCTGAGCTACATATCGCCCAAGGCAATTTAACTGAAGCGCTGACTATGTTGAACCGCGCTGCGGAATCAGACCGCAAAGTTGGTTTTAAATACAACGAAGGGTCTAGACTACTGCGCTTGGTCGACATCTACATTAAACGCAATCAAATAGACTTGGCTATTAGCGAACTTGAAGGTGGATTAAAAAAAGACGCCATAAAGAACGACAAATCAGTGGTTCTAAGCATGTTGGAAAAGCTCATTTCACTCCTTGAATCAACCAACAATTTTGAAGCCGCGTTAGAATATTCAAAGCTATACACTAAAACTTATGAAGAGAGTTTTAATGAACAGCAATCAAGATTGTTAGCCCTTAACCGCGTGCGACTTTCTATTTCAGAAAAAGAAGAAACCATCAAGCTTCTAGAGAAAGACAACCAGCTAAAAGAGCAGCGTAACCTTATACAGAAAAAGCAAAACACGTTTCAGCTGTATTTCATCGGTTTTGTGATCCTTTCATTAGGCTTAGTCGTTGGCCTATGGCTTAGAACTCGCCAACAGCGTAAGGCGCTTGATGCACTCACTCAAGACCTTCAGAAAGCAACAAAAGCAAAATCTGACTTTCTTGCACGCATGAGTCACGAAATTCGCACGCCGCTTAACGCCATTATCGGCCTGACCAAGCTTTCGCAGCGGGCTGCAGAAGATAAAGATCAACAAACGAACCTTATTCAGATAGAAGGCGCGTCGCAAACCCTGCTAAGTATAATTAACGACATACTCGACTTCTCGAAAATAGAAGCGGGCAAGCTTGATATTGAATCGACGCAATTCAATTTAGACGCGCTAGTAAACCAAACCATTAGATTGCATTTAGGGCGCGCTGAGGAAAAGCACATAGAGCTTATTCAGCACATATCACGTGACGTACCATTAAACCTTATCGGCGACCCGTTACGCATACAGCAAGTTCTAAGCAATTTAGTCAGTAACGCTCTTAAATTTACCGAGGATGGACTGATTTCGGTAAGCGTTAGATGCACGCATAATGTAGAAGACATTCAGCTTGAATTTGAAGTTAAAGACACAGGAATTGGGCTAAACAGCACGCAAAAGGCTTTGCTATTTCAACCATTTAACCAAGGTGATGAGTCTATATCTCGTCGATACGGCGGCACCGGCCTAGGCTTAGCAATATGTAAGCAGTTAGTCACATTAATGGGCGGAGAGATTTGGGTTGAGAGCCAGCTTGGAAAAGGCGCAAGCTTTCATTTTACCGTAACCGTTAAACAGGATGCTTCCCAACAAATTGTATCGCCGTCTAAGCAACTTTCGTTACTTAAGGTGCTTATTGCTGATGACATTGGCGTGTCGCGCGACGCTATTATCGAGTCGCTATCAGTAGCTAACATTAAAGCAGATGTTGCGACCGGCGGTAAAGAAGCCGTAGCCAAAATGCGTGCTGCTGTGGGAAACAGTGCGCCTTACGACGTACTCATCTTAGATTGGAACATGCCTGATATTGATGGATTGGAAGTCGCAGCCATCATGAAACAGGAGTCTTCAATTAAGCCACCGAAGGTGATAATGCTGTATGCATTCGAGTCGCCTCATATGCGAGAGCAGGCTAACCAACTAGGTATTCGAACCTTCATTAAAAAGCCTTTTAGCACCAGTGAGCTTGTAGATAAGCTACAAGAGCTTTGCTTAAACGTGAACACAAGAACCCTACCAGCAGATGCTGCGCCTGTGCCTAATCTGCGCGGAACGAAGATCCTTTTCGCAGAAGACAATACGCTGAATCAAAAAGTAACCCTTGGTCTGCTAAACGACACCCACGCGAATATTGAAGTGGTTAGCAACGGTTTTGAAGCCATAAAAGCCTTACGTGAAGATAACAGCTATGACGTGGTATTGATGGATATCCAAATGCCCGTTATGGACGGGTTAACAGCAGCTAAAAAAATCAGAGATGAGCTGAAGTTAACTTTGCCGATTATTGCCATGACGGCTCACGCCATGCAGCAAGACATCGACAAGAGCCTGGCAGCGGGCATGGACGGCCACATCAACAAACCGGTTGACCCAAACCGCTTCTTTGACGTGCTTGTTGAAGTGCTAAATAAAGGAAAGTCGACGGCGACCACTGAAGTAACTGGCGGGCCATCGGCAAACACAATACCGCTGAGCTTTATAGATAAATCTCAAGCCATGCAAGCAATGTTAAATGACGAGACTTTGTACAAAGAGTTACTTAACGACTTTGCAGCACTTAACAAAGAGCTAGATAACCTTCGAAAAGCCATTGATGAAAAAGACTATGCTTCTATTGTTCGTATAGCGCATATCTACACAACTGCCCTTCGGTACATTGGCGCTTACGCCCTAGCTGAGCTAGCTGCAACGATTGAGCTAACGATAAAACGTAATGAGCATGGAAGCGTAGCTGGTTTTAGCGATCAGTTAGAAGCACTTTACACAGCATTGGTAGAGATGAATGAGAGAGTTGAGGGAATGGTGAAGTAAAGCCTTTCAGGCTGGGAGAAGAGAAATTAAGAAAAACAATGCCCGCACACTAAATGCAGGCACAATTAAATAAACTGAAAATAAACGTTGAGCCAACCGCTCCCGATTATTACTCGTCTGACTCTTGCGACGCATACTCATTTTTCATAAGCCACGCGTACGCAGTTGTAAAAGCGGTTTCTTGAAACTGTTTTAAACCCGTGTCAGAAAATGGCACTGCAAGCGGATTTCTGCGTAGCGATTCTTTAATATCCGTTGGGCTAAATACTACAACTTGAAGCCCTTCAATCAATTCAATGGCAGCCTCTAGCTTGAAGCCAATTGCACTACCTGCAAATTTACCTTTGCTTTGACGCTGACGAATTATCACTGCATCAATTTTGTAGTCTTCTACAAGTTTAGCGAAGGTGCTTTGGAAGCTCTTTAGCCCCTTCGCACTGGTATCGGCAAGCGTTAAACGGCGCGTACGGCAATCTGGCAAATGAAACACGCCGTCTGCTAGCGACACCAAACTAACAATTGCTTCATTACCTTTTAAATCTACACCACAGACTTTCATATTTATTCCTAATTACGTTTGTCCGGCATTATAACGCGTTTCACAGCATTTGAGTCATTCAGTAGGTAAGCTTCAATCTCTTAAAAGAGGTTTTAACTAAGTACCGACTGAATTGTATCTTTTGACAAGGGCTTTACGAAATGCTGATCGAAGCCTGCCGCTTGGGAGTCCTCTACATATTTCTCTGAGCCCCACCCGCTTTGAGAATAAAACTTAACATTTTCTGATTCAGGCAAGGCTTTAAGCATTTTTACTAACTGATAGCCGTCTATGTCTGGCATGCCGATATCAAGAAATACAGAGTGAGGTTTAAAGGTTTTAAATGCATCAACAGCTTCTTTCGGAGAAGTAATGCCTAAGGCAGTCACCCCCATAGACTCTGCCAGCAGACAATAAGCGTCAATGAGATCAGCATTGTCGTCAACGAACATAACTTTACTTGAGCTTTGTATAACAGGGGCCAGTTTTTGATTTTCAGATTGCTCGTAGGCTGTTTTAGAAATAGGCAACCTGACTTCAAAGGTACTTCCTCGATCAACACCTTCGCTCATCACAGACACTTCACCATGATGTAACGCAACAAGCTTACTCACTAAAGTTAACCCTATACCAAGACCGCCTTTAGTGTGAGTAGAGTGCGCTTCGATTTGGGTAAACATATTGAAAACATCTTTTAGCCTATCCTCGGGTATTCCCATGCCATTATCTTTAACAGCAACAACAATCATGACCCCGTCTTTTCTGATCTCTACGACTATCTTTCCTGATTCCTTCGTATACTTAGTTGCATTGTGAATAATATTAGAAAAGATTTGGCTTAAACGTGCTTTATCTCCGTAAACTGTCACATCTTCTTCAAGACAGTTTACCGTTATATCATGCTTCTTCGCTTTTACTTGTTGCTCAACAATTTCAAGAGAGTCTGAAAGCACGTCTTGAATTTTCAATCTTTCAAATTCAAGTTTAACTTTCCCTCGCGTGATGCGAGACACGTCCATCAAATCATTAATAAGTTTAGACATATATTCAGCTTGACGATTAATGATAGCTGTCACTCTTTTTCGCGTTTTTTCATCATCAACCGTTTCTAGAATACTTGCACCAGACATAATAGGCCCTAACGGATTTCGAAGTTCATGGGCCAATGTAGCGAGAAATTCATTTCTGTAATTATCTTGTTTTTCAAGCTCTTGAATACTGATATGCATGCGCTCTTGCACATCAAGCGCATAAACAAGAAACATTCTATTTAACCGGTTTGCGGTGTCGACGTCCGTCTTATCAAACGCTGTTGAGCGCCCTTTAATTGTTCGGGTATGAATAGTGAAAGATGAACGGGGCTTAAGACGCTCTGCTTTTGGTGCATCTTCCGATTTCTCATCTTTAGCGCCTATCCACTTTTGATTTCGATGGGTTTCCTTCCTGAACCAAGCAGTAAAATACTGCTTCTTTTCAAACAGTGGGATGATCATAATACCCGCAATACCATGTTCTCTGGCTTCAGGGTAATCGTGATAAAGGGAATCGTTAGTGTAAGGAAAGCCGCCTTCACTACTTGCTTTAGAAAAAATGTCTTTGATGACTTCTACCGGTAAAGTAGAACCGAGGGTAATAGTCTCGTACTGTGAATAATAAACAAACCCTGAGCTATTAAGCGCGTCTAAAAAAGCGCGTTCACCGCTCTTGACGACACGGCTAATAGGATTTGCTGGACCGATTCTATCCAACATCGCATCAACCGCTTTATCAGTAACATGCTTTTTGCGTTTCGCAATTTCTTCTTCTTTCGCTAACAAATGCCAGCTGAACAGTTGACTTAAATTCTCACATTGCAGTCGTACATTTTGTGGAATATAACAAGCCTCACGATGGTGGCAGGAAATAAGCCCATACAACTCTCCATCCGTTACTAACGAAATGGAAAATGAAGCACGTAAACCTTGATTCCTGATGTATTGAAGGTGAATAGGTGAAAATGCGCGCAACAACGAACGAGTGAGGTCTAGTCGCTCCCTTCCCGATTCTTCGACAGACGGAATCAACCGAGATGCAGGTAACTCTGTGTCGGGAGTAAGCCTCACCCAATTCGTCTTATATAGCTCTCTGGCTTGCTTTGGTATATCCGACGCGGGAAAATACAAGTCTTGATAAGATTCCATGTCTTCAGACTTGGCTTCCGCTATTACCTTCCCTGAGTAGTCCTTATTAAATTTATAAAGCACTACCCTATCCATGTTAGTCAGATACCTGATGGTTGATACCATCTCTTGAGCCATCTCTTTCAACGATGTCATCTCCTTGAAGCGTGGAGCGATAGACATTGAATAGAGCTTAACAAATTGCTCTGCACTGTAGGTGTCTCTAAATTCAGTTGCGGGCTCAAGCTCAACCACATAGTGACAACCTGAATCATAGACTACGGCTAAATAATCTATTGCCGCACCTTCCTTTAAAAGCGAAGCTTTAAGATGCAGTTTAATAGGCAGTCTTATCTTACTCTTAGAAACTCTATCAAACGTTTCTTCTAGGAAGGCGCGTTCGTCTGTGTCAGAAGAGAGTATATCTAAAAAACCTTTACCTATGATCTCGTCGGCAAATATCGTATTGCAGTTCTCACTAACAATCGAAACCTCTAAATCTTCGTAGTTGAACGCGATGAGAAAACCATAACTTTGGACACTTTCGGGAATATGTATAGGTTCATCTTCACAACGTTCAAAGTTAAAGTTCTGAGTCGATTGAGTCATAGAGTTCCTAAGGTTTGTATCAGTTAAGCCGCGCTGGTTATAGTTCGCAACGTATCATATCGGCATATAGATTTGTAATGCTCGCTATGCGATTTGGGTTAATTTAATGTTCGCTTACCGGCAATTTTAGAGCACAAAAAAAACCGTGTTCAAGCAACCACTGTTCCTCTTTACGCAGCTTTAAAACTCTACTCATCATTCAACAAATCGAGCTTTATCAGCCTTCCGCCTTCTTTATCTTCAAGCACATAGATATTGCCCTTATTGTCTTGCTCCACCTCGCGTACTCGCTTACCCCATTCGTAGCGTTCTGCTTCTTCAACCTTCCAGTTGCCTTCATCGTCTTTATTAAATGCAACTCGAACCAGCGCTTTTGAAGACAAACCGCCTATAAAACCATTTCCCTTCCAGTCGCTAAACTTATCGCCTTTGTAAATGATAAAACCGGCAGGACTTATGGCAGGCACCCACGCCAATTCAGGCGACTTAAAGATGGGGTAGTCTTCGTGGTTAGGAATTTTCACGCCTGAGTAATGGTCGCCCTGCGACACTGCTGGGTAACCATAGTTGCGACCTCGTTCAATAATATTAAGTTCGTCGCCATGGCGCGGCCCCATTTCATGAGCCCATAAATTACCTTGCTCATCAAAATCAATGCCTAGCGGATTGCGGTGCCCTAACGTCCAGATTTGTTCTGTTACGTTGCCTTGACCATAAAACGGATTATCTTCGGGCACGCTACCGTCGTCGTTTAAGCGCAGCACCTTACCTAAGTTCATCGCCATGTTTTGTGCTGGCGTGAATTTCTGGCGCTCACCCGAGGTGATAAATAAATGGCCATCAGGTGAAAACGCCATGCGGTGAGAGTAATGCCCGTTCCCCGTCACCTTAGGCGACTGACGCCAAATTAGCTCTCTATCAGACAGCTTCGCACCACTATCAGACAAGGTAAGCGTGGCTCGCTCTATCACCGCACCGCTGAACGCATCGTCTTTTTCATCTCGTTCAATGTACGAAATATAAATGGTGTTATTCGACGCAAAGTCAGGGTGAGTAATGACATCACCTAAACCGCCTTGCCCGCGCGCAGTAACACTTGGCACATTACTAACAGCAAAACGCTTCTGCTGGTTTTCATCAAGCAGCCATAGAGTGCCAGCTTTTTCCGTTACCAAGCTGTGCCCGTCTGGCAAAAATGTCATTGCCCAGGGGTTATCGAAGGACGTCTGGACATTACCCGTTACTGTAGTGCCCTTACTGCCCTTCATTTCAATTTGTTCAGACGAGTTTGATTGAGCAAAGGTAAAAAAAGAGGTGGCAAAAAGCGTAACCAATAGTGCGGCTTTCCGACGCTTGCTGGTTTTGTGCGTGCTTGTTGTTTGCATTAAGTTCTAGCCTTTTTGAGGGTTTGCGTACTGCTGGTTGCACGTTAAGACGTTAATTGCACGTAAACGGGCGGCGCAAAGGGTTTCAGTTAGCATTGGTTACGTAGATTTAATTAAACAGGTTTATATTATCGACTTGGTTTCTCTATTCGTATTTGTGAGTCGTGCTCGCTTTTCCTAAACTTTCTTTAATGCAGCGACACTTTACTAAAATACCGCCTATGTTATTTTCCAAGAAGTTTTAGCAACGAAGATAAGGAGGTGATCATATGTCTAGAGTTAAGGTATTTGAACAGGCAGCTATGAGTGAGGGTCGTTCTAGCTAACCCCTTTTACGCAATTGCTCTATAAGGCTGCCTAGTCAGCCCAACTCGGAAAGCCACATCACGTTGCTGATTGCGGCTTTTTTACTCCCTTTACAGAATTTAATTACACAAGGCAAAATTTCTCGTTTGTCGCGCGTCAACACGTGAAAACCTTTCTAATATTCATAAAAGCACATCAAAAAGATGGTAAATTGGTTAAATCGTAGAAGCCGCGCTTAAAAACTACGTAAATTAAACGCTGTTACCTTTTCTAATAGAGTCACAAAATAAAAGTACGTTTAACGCGAGACAAGGTGACGAGCGTTGAGGTTTTACCAAGGAGTAAAAAGTTGTTCAGGGTTGGACTATTAATTTTATTAACATTAGTGAAATTTGCTCATGCAAATTCGAGTGACAGCATTGAGCAAAATAATGTTCTGGCGTTTCACGCAGACAATGCATTTCTTACTGAAAGGGTAAATCTGCAAGGCAATCCCTATTCTACTTCTGTCGATACGGTACAAATGCTAGTTAATGAAATAGGGTATACAGATCCCGTGCTTCATGTTCCACTTGTGCGTTCTTTTGCGTATATGCAGCATGGCGAAAACATTTGCGTACTTAATAAAATAAAAGCACCTGAACGCGAAAAAAATCATCTTTACTCACTACCGCTTAGCTTTTTCCAGACACAACGTTTTTACCAACTGGCTTCACTGCCACCAATAGAAAAAGAATTTTTAGATGAAAAAGGCCGAATATTGAGCATATCTCGCGTATTAGAAGCCTTTCCAGACTCTTTTATTGTGTTACCAGAAGAATACTCGTTCGGTGAAAGGATAGACGACGATCTAAAGCAAGTTAATCGAGAGCAAATCCTTCGTATAGCAAATAATATTTATTACTCTCGCTTTATGGAAATGTTTTCAAAAGGAAAGTCTGATTTTGCACTCATTTTTCCAGCAACTTTATACAGAAGTTTCGGAGAGAACACGCCTCTTAAAGTACGCAGTTACTCTATTGCAGATAACCCTGACTATGTATCAGGCCACGTTATCTGCCCCAATACTCCTCAGGGTGCAGAGCACATAAAGCGTATAAACGCTGCAATTAAACGCATCTATTTAACACCTGCGTTTATTAATGCTCATACGCGCTATTTGCCCGCTCAGGACAAACAAAACTTGCGAACTATCATCGAGCAATCTATTGAAAAGTTAATGCTTGCCAATTAATGAATTGGTGAATTTTATCAAGCTTGGGCTCCTACCACAGCTCAGATTTACTCAATGCTAGCGCCCAACCTTATTTATTGGTTATTTAGATTTCTTTAACAGTGACATCGACCGTAGTTAATTCTCCACTGTTACTCAATACAGTAACTTTAGCGTTACCGACGCTTTCTGCCTGCAACGTTATGGAATCTTTATTGGCGCTGGTACAAGTAACTGTTAGTACCGCAGGAGTAGACGAGCTGCATTTTGCTATTTCATCACCTTTATAAAGTATGATCTCACGTGAATAGAGTGTTTTGTTTGCATTAATAGATTTATTAGCCGCCAAATTCGCTTTTGGAACTTCTACTTCTATCTCTGACTCAGCCATAGCGAACTGCGCATATTTTCCCATGGCTTTCTCTAAATCTTCAACTTTAGGAATAGTGCCCAAAAGAGCGTCTCGCATAACTTTAAGAGATGCTACGGTACTGACAAACAGAACGGCGCCCTGAGGTGTTAAAGTTGAGCTAGGTATGAGTGCATTCGAACTACTTGTTGCTTGGGCTCTTGCTTGAATATACGCTGCATCTGCAGATTCTATCATTTCGAGAGTTTGGGCATAAGCTTTTGCTTTTTCACCAGCGCTGATGATGTCTGCAATATCAGGAGATAGAGCGCTTAATCCTGCTAACGATGTGACAACATCAGGGTGAACACCTGTCGATGCTGAGAAGGCAGAAGCTAAAGCTGCTGTTACTACTTGAAATGTCGAGAAAGACTCTTCTCCAACTCGTCCCTGTTTTACTTTTTTCCTTAACGTATCCTTTAAGTACTGCACATACCTGAACACTTTTTGATCATCGATAGCATATTTGACTTTAAACTCGTTGCTATCTAATTCGTCAATTGTTCCAATGTCAAAAGCCGGCACAGCATTAACCGAAAATATATGGCTTTCAGGCCCTTTATGAATTGTTGAACAACTGAATAAAGCTGTACTCGCAATTATGAAACAACACATTCTTGATAATTTCATTTTCTCTTCCTTGATTAGTTAATAAATAAGACATCTGAATTTTTTTGAGTTTCACCTTCACTGGGTTTATATGGGCGCTCTATTAACGGTTCACATTTGAAGGTTTGATTAGCTGTTGGCTTTTCATAATTTGCATTTGTGATTGCCCACGTTGAGGGTAGCCAATAATCTAGGTCTCCGAAGTCACCGTGCATTACAGGAATATTGAACGATGTTTCAAGTGCTTCGATATCGTTAAATGATTTTAAAACCACGTTCCCCTTAACGCCATTGAAGGACTTAAGAATTGCAGGTAAAGAAGATCGCACATTTATTTCAGAGCCGAATGTTCGCTTCAAGTGATGCTCTGGTTCGTCGTGATACTTGTCTATCGATACCAATAGCGAGCCCGAAGGCGCAAAACCAAAAGCGTAAAACTCTGCAACTTCGGAAACTCTATTTAAAGTTAAGTTGAAGAAGTCAAATGAATTGTCAGATTTCATCAAGTCGGGAACAATAGAGAGAGTCTCTTCGGTACTAGCTGCAGCAGCCATGTAAACAACATTTTTTAAGACTCCTGATTCGGTCCAATCCGATTCATATTTTTCTAATAGATTGTTAATAGCAATTGTTCCCATGCTGTGGCCTACCAAATTTAACTGCAGGTTCAGCGTTGGATATCTTTGTTTAAGAGCGAAGAGGCTTTCAAAAAAAGAACCGAGCGAACTACCTATACCATCTTTAAACAACTCTAAATTTTCTTTTTGCAGGCGGTTATCTGCATCCCCTGTCGGGTCAAACATGTTTCTGGCTCTACGCTTCATTACTTTCCACGCGTTCCCAGCAATGGTTCCATTCCATGCGCTACCTAGAACGTACCTAAAAGGTGTAGCAGCTATGAACACGCCACTTTTCAACTTGTGCTGAAACGAGTTGCGATTGTATTCAGAGCGGTTTATCCGTATCACAGAGTCGCCTTTGAGAAAAATTTCTTTTACTGCAAACTCATTTGGCTGAGTTGTATCATTGCGATCGCATTGTAAGCTCGCAAACTGGTTATCAGACTCTATCCAAACATGTGATAATCCAATGCCACCTCTTGATGCAAGTCGATCTTTATCGTTTGTGAATTGATAGTAGACATTCATAGGGAATTCGCCCACTGAAGTAACAAGATCTTCTATCAAAATTATGGGAGAAGAAAAATATGACAAGCTGGGGGCAACTCTCCTTCCCTCTCTTAGTTCTAGCAAGTGCTCTTTGTAAGTATCCAAAGCTGAAGATGGCCAAGAAACAAAAACAGGGAATTGCCAATGCTCAGTGATAGGTAAGCTATTATCCCCGACCTTTTTATTTTGAAATTTAGTTTTTGGCAGTCCTTTCATAATCGAGCCAATCTGTGACTCCATCCTTTGGTCGGTGTGTTTATACTTGTTCAATCCCCCGTGAAAATACACTAGCAGTTTTATTGGGGTAGATTTCTCGACAAAAAATCTCTCAAAATTAGATGAGTTGATACTGTCACAGCCACCTGAGGGCTGCCCAACTGAGCAACGCGCTACCTCCTTCATAAACTGTCGAGCAGACTTTTTACACTCATTTTTTTGAGCATCAGATAACGAAACTCTGCCATTTTCGCATGCCAGCTCAAAAGCCCCTGTAAAAATATCGCTATATTTGTAAGCTGTTTCTTCAATAGTGAGATGCTTGCTAGCTGTATCTGCTAAACCGTTTTGAAGAGTGATTCCGTCTTCTATGAGGTAACCGTGGTTTGAAACCCGGAGAATGTGTTTTCTAGAATTATTTTTATATTTTTCTAGATCCTCTTTTGGCGTGTATGCACAGCCGCTGACCGCCAAAACCACAATAAAAAATAATAGTTGTCTTTTCATGTCAAAATCCCTTTCTGTACATTTTTTATACACAATAAAAATTAATTTGTACACTTTTTGTTCAATTTTAATTTATCGTGTAATCCCCGCCTTGGGTATAACCGCTAAAGTGTCCGCCACTGCAACGGCAACTAAATGAGTTGCAAAACCTCTATTTCTCGCACTCTACAAATTCATTAGGGTAAAAACCTTGGGTAATTTTTATCACGAATTGATGTAATTTTGACAACCTCTGATTTGTGTGACAGGTTTAATTTCTACTTTTTTAGTAACTTACAATTCAGTGTTCCGCTCCGATTACAAAGAATAAGGAAATTCAAATGTATCAAAAGCTTGCCTGTGTTTTTATCGGCGCCTTACTTACTTTTAGCCTTAGCTTTCACGTAAACGCCAAGGTACGTGGCGAGGCCGTGGTTACAACAATAAAGTCAGAAGTTTTGAATGAGTCGCGAGAACTGCTTATTCACTTACCTAATAACTATTCCCGCTACAAAGACACCACCTACCCAGTTTTATATTTGCTAGATGGACAGCGTAATTTTGCCCATACCGTAGGCACGCTTGATCTGCTAAATCAGTCTGGAATGGCGCAGGAAATGATTGTTATCGGTATTACCAACACCGAGCGCACGCGAGACTTCACACCTACCTATGATGAAAGCTACAACCAGTGGGGAATATCTGGTGGTGCCGACAACTTTTTAGACTTTCTAGAAAAAGAGCTAAAGCCATACGTAAAGGCAAACTATCGCACTAATAACTACGCGATTGTTTCTGGGCATTCATTAAGCGCCCTTTTTACCTTATACGCACTGCAAGAGCGACCTGAACTGTTTCAAGCTTACTTCGCATTTAGCCCAAGTTTGTGGTGGCACGACGAAGTGATATTTCCAGAAGCAAAAGCGTTCTTTGCGTCAGATAGCGACCTTAACAAATACCTTTATATCAATATGGGTAACGAAGGAGGAAACATGCTAAGCGCATACGAACGTTACTCTGAACTGCTAAATAGCAGCGAACGAAAAGGGTTTATCTTTGACACGGAGCTAGACACATCTGAAAGCCACAATACGACTGCACTTGCAGGTATGAGCTTGGCGCTTCAAAAGCAGCTAAATTCCTTACGCCCAACAGGTGCGATAATACAAGAAGGTATTCCTGCGGTAGAGCAATACTATCAAGACCTTTCTGCGAAATACGCTTTTGAAGCAAAGCCAGAATATAAAGCCGTAAACCACGCGGGTTATGCGGCGCTAAACAACCAAGAGTTTGACTCTGCCATTACAATTTTTAAGAAAAATGTAGCTCGCTTCCCCAACAAATCTGATGCTTACGACAGTCTGGCAGACGGTTATGAAGCTAACGGCGATTTAGCCATGGCACTTGAAATGCGAGAGAAAGCACTAGCAATGAGCTATGAAGAAAATGTTGAGAATGGTGCTTATAAAACGCGGCTAGCTAACTTGCGAAAGAAGATTGCGGAAGATACAGGCGACTAGCTATTGAGTGCCTGAACTAGAAAATTGTTAGCATTGACCGAATAATAGTAGGAACGTACTCTGGTACGCTCACTCGTAATGGAATACACATAATGACATCAATCAAGCTCTTCTCCTCTTTAACACTTTCGTTTTGTTTAGCTTCGTTATTGGGCTGTACAGAGCCTGAAACCTTGCCCGCCTCCCCTTCTACTGCCGCAGAATCAAAAGAAGCCAACCTTTTAAAAACTGGGCTTACTGGACGCATTCGAATTGAAGGGCAAGAGGTTGATTACCAATCTTTAAAGCAAAGACAAGCGCATTATGATGTACCTGGTGTGTCTGTCGCGTTTATGAGAAATGGGCAAATAGCTTGGACCATGCAAAGCGGCGTTAAAGATTTGACTTCTGAATTGGCTATTGATGAAAACACGGTGTTCCAAGCAGGCAGTATTTCAAAACCCGCATTTGCGGCAGTATTGATGAAATATCGCCAAGATAACCCGATAGATTTAGATGCAGATGTGAATACCTTACTCACCAGCTGGCAGTTGCCTGAACACGAATGGACTGGGCAAGACGTTGTTTCTTTACGCAGATTATTGAGTCACACGGCAGGTACCACAGTACATGGCTTTCCTGGTTACGCGGCGGGCAAACCCGTGCCTACTTTGCAGCAGGTGCTAGAAGGTGCATTTCCAGCTAATACCGATGCCGTTGTTGTTGATATTCAACCTGGCACGCAAATGCGTTATTCCGGTGGCGGCACTACGCTTGCTCAACTCACCTTGCAAGACGTAGCTAACGAGCCCTTGCCAACCATGTCACAACGGCTTTTGTTTAAACCGTTAGGCATGACACGTTCTGGCTTCGACCAGCCCATATCGAAAAAACTATCGAACAATATGGCTACGCCTTATGACGGCGACGGCGCGCCAATTAAGGGTGGCGCGCATACCTACGCTACGCTTGCAGCAGCCGGCATGTGGAGCACACCATCAGACATGTTGAAACTGGCAAGTGGCGTGCGCAGTGCGTATTTAGGGCAGAAAACCGACTGGATATCGCAAGCCACCGCGCAGGAAATGTTAACCAACAATACGCCAAGCACTGAGCCGCCTAATGTAGGAATAGGCTTTTTTATCAATATGGATGATAACGGTGAAATTTTAGGCTTTGGTCACGGCGGCGCAGATGCTGGCTTTATGTCGCAGCTATACATTGAGCTAGATACTGGCAACGGCTATGCCATTATGACGAACGGCAACAACGGTAGGCAGTTAATAACTGAACTAGAAATACGCTTAAAAGAAGCGTTAAACGTAGGCTATTCGGAAGCTGAAGTTAGGAAGTTAGTACCGATAAACCAAACGGTATTAAGTAAATACATTGGAACCTATGTGGTGACAAAGCCAGTTAACGTTGATGTGGTGCTAGAAAAAACAGCCAATGGTTTTGTACTTAACGCCTTACCGTATGTTGAAAATGAAGAGTATTTTCATGAGGGTGGCGGACGATTCTTTGCTAAGAACGGGAGTAGTGTTCGTTTTGAGGGTGGCGAAGGCGGACTGGCTGAAGTGCTTGTAATGGATGGGAATATTCGGGGTGTTAGGAAGAAGTAGTTGATAAGTATTGAATGACCTAATTTACTAAGTAAGTCCGGAGCTCATATGTAGGTAATTCTACCTTAAAACATTTCCTAGGTTACATATTGAAACATTTGCCAAAGAAATGACTTACTTATGTAAAGTACATGACAACAGTTTTTGCCAGTGCTTCAATAAGTTACAAGTAAAGCGAACACTATAGACACGCTTATCCTGTAAATCAGTGTTTCAGAAAGTATCAGATTAGCGGCAATGATTACAAGTAAATCAATTGAGAATTCATTGAAATCTGCTAAAAAAGAAACTAACCGCTATAAGCATTCCAAGATAACTAAACACTCAATTCACTCTATACTTTTCCAAAGCATCTTTGTACAAACCGTCTACCTCATCTATAAAGTTATCTTTTTCACCGATAAAGGCTTTAAACTTGTTATAAATATTTTCATAGATTATTTTTTGTACTGGATTCTTGATAAGTTCATCATCGTAACCTTCTAGTACAACATCATGATCAATACAGAAATCAAGCATTGAGGCAATATCTTCTTTTTGAATATCCTCTATATTTTTCCACTCTTTGCCGTCTGAGGTAAATTTAGGTATTCCGTTACTTTCAATTTTTAATACTTTCATAATCTTCATTCCTTTGTCTATAAGGTTTCAAGCCCGCTTCAAGTGCATCCAATTGAATAAGGTAGTTTTCTTTGCTTTTTCCACATTTGGTATATAGATACTTGTCCGTAGGTCTGCCAGAATAAACATCGTACATTAGATTTCCGTCTTCTATCGATTTCGATGTATAAATCAGATAGTCAGGGTCTATCGAGCTGCCAACCGTACTATTATGAGTTACGACGACAACAGGCATTTGCTTGGATAAGTCTTTTATAATTGAGTTTACACTTTTAAATAAAAATATATTGTCAAACGACGATTCTGGCTCATCAATTAACAAGATATCAAAATCTTTTGCATCATGTAGCTTTTTCAACAATCTATACTCTGATCTTTCCCCCCCCGATACAGCAGCGCCGTATTTATTTAAAATGCGATACGAAACCTTTGAAAAATGCTTATATATTTCAGTATTTTCGATACCAGCCTCTTGTAGTTTTTCTATATATTCAATAGGTTTATTATAATAACTAAAGGCTTGCTTTAAGCTCATTTTCTTTCTAAGCACTTGACCCAAATCAGTTGCATTACTAAATTCACCTCTCTCTGCAACTACTTTATATCCATACAGTGTCTTCTCATCTATCTGTTTAGGACTTTTTATTGAACCGACAACTTCGTTAAACTTTTTTATTTTGACTCTATTCAAGGCCAGGCTTCTAAAGTTGACATCAATTATAGGTGACTGCGAACTCTTTCTATTTAAATCTTGCTTAACTTTACTTACTAAATCATTGGTAAACTTATGAATTTTTATTTGTTTTTGTTCCTTCCTATATTCCTGAACTAAGTTTGCATGTAGTCTGATTAGAGAATCTCGTGAAAGATGCGTATTAATTAGTGCTTTATATTCCAAATTATCCAAAAGCTTTTCTGTTGCACTAATCAAATCTTGCAGAACTGCGCTCTCTTTTGTAGAGAATAAAGGGGAAGAAAAGAGTGCAGCTTTTGAAAATGCATCGTTTCTTACTTGATTAGTTGCATAGCTTATCAATGAATTTAGATATCGCTCTAGGTCTCCTTCGTCGCTCCTTGAGTCAACAGTCAAGATATCATCCACAACCAGCTTAAACGGACTCAAATACTTTTCAGTAACATCACTTCTATTTCTATGAACATGGGCGTCAAACTCTTTTTTATCAGCTTCTTCATCACTTTCTAATAATTCAAACTGCCTGATGTATTTCACATCATCTTCTCCTGAACTAATATTAATAGAGTTCAGAGTGTGAGACTTCCCAGAAGATCTTCTCCCTAAAATCACGTTTAAGCCTGTAGATATTTTGATATCTGATTTTGGAATCTCTATGAATTGATTCCCCTCCTCTTCTGTCAAACTTACGTATTCTTTTTTTGTTAGGCCTAGCTTTATACTTCTAAAGCTACAGTCACTTACATCTATATATGTTTGCCTTGATTTTATTATTTTCAAGTCAGGTTTCATTCTTAGATCACTAAACAAAACAGGCACTAGAGAGTTTTCGTTTTTATAAGTTTGAATGAACTTTTTATGTGCTTGGACTTCACCCGCAGTGATATAGTCGGAGAGCTCTTCTAAAACATGTTGTTTAATTTTCGGTGACTTGTCGTAATGAGGAATTAATATGTAAGAGGCGAGATCAGGGAAAACCTCTTTAAACTCATCTAAATTGACGTTGGGATTGGGGTAGGTAGCTAAGTTATGAATCTTGTGACATTTTGAAGCAAAGTCTTCTACGTCATCAGGAGCTGCGATTACTAACAGGTGCCCACCTTCGAGATCAACCTCTATCCCAGGTAATACACTTATATCTAATCCTTTTGAGATCGTTTTGTACTGTTTCAAGTCAAAAAGGTTGTGATTTGTTATTGCAACACAATCTATTTTTTCTGATTCCACATACTCTTTCATCTGCTCAAAAGAGAAGTCAAAGTTAGCATCAGATCTTGTAGCTATGGTATGTATATGTAAATCTATTTTCTTCATTTTAAAATTAAATCCTTTTATGGCTAAAAACACTAGGTTTTAGCCTTTCCTTTCATTCTATCAATTCATATATTATTTTTTACTCTTTGTCAGTACAAAAATTATTATGAAGAAAACAGATAAAACTTAGATATAAAAATATTTTTCATATCTCAATATCAACGTATTTTACCTTTCCTATTAAAAGATAAATTTAAGTCACGTCAATAGAATAATTCAACCAAATATAAATTATACTTGAGAGTTACATTTCTAGCCTGTTAACAGAAACGAGCGAATCAGCATTACAGAGGTAACTTTACATATAACGTTGCTACATTCAAACCAATATTTTCTAAAATCCCAGAAAACAAAAAAGGCGAACCAACCGGTTCGCCTTCCAAATCAATAAAGCTCTAACAGCAACGCTGCCAAACCACCCTACTCCTCAACATAGCTCTCAATGCTAGGGCAAGAACAGATCAGGTTACGGTCGCCATACACGTCATCAATACGGTTAACCGTTGGCCAGAACTTGTTTCTGTGTACTTCTGGCGCTGGGTACGCCGCTAACATGCGGTCGTAGCTGCGGTTCCAGTCGCTGTCACAGATGTCAGCTAGCGTGTGTGGTGCGTTGTGTAGAGGGTTGTCAGTGGCATCCCACTCACCGCTTTCTACTTTCGCAATTTCTTGGCGAATGCTCACCATCGCATTAATGAAACGGTCTAGTTCGTACTTCGCTTCCGACTCGGTTGGCTCAATCATAAGCGTACCCGCTACTGGGAAGCTCATGGTTGGCGCATGGAAACCGTAGTCGTTTAGGCGCTTCGCAATGTCTAGCTCTGTTACACCGCTTGCTTCTTTAAGCGGGCGAAGGTCAATAATACATTCGTGCGCTACGCGGCCATTGTTGCCTTTGTAAAGCACTGGGAAGTGCCCTTCTAGCTTCTTAGCCACATAGTTAGCGTTAAGAATAGCAACTTCGGTTGCACGGCGAAGGCCTGCGCTACCCATCATTTTGATGTACATGTAGCTAATAGGCAGAATAGACGCACTGCCCCATGGCGCTGCCGATACCGCACCACAGTCTTTGCCCGCCGTTTCTACCTTAACAACCGTGTGGTTTGGTAGGAATGGCGCAAGGTGCGATTTAACACCAATTGGTCCCATACCTGGGCCACCGCCACCGTGTGGAATACAGAAAGTTTTGTGTAGGTTAAGGTGCGACACATCTGAACCAATGAAGCCAGGCGACGTAATGCCCACCTGCGCGTTCATGTTCGCGCCGTCCATGTAAACCTGACCGCCGTATTGGTGAACAATGTCACAAATCTCGCGTACGGTTTCTTCATATACACCGTGAGTAGACGGGTACGTGATCATGGCGCACGATAGGTTGTCACCCACTTCTTCCGCTTTCTTGCGAAGGTCGTTAAGGTCTACGTTACCTTTGCTATCACAGGCTACTACTACCACTTTAAGGCTAACCATTTGCGCAGACGCAGGGTTAGTACCGTGGGCAGAGCTTGGAATTAGGCACACGTTTCTGTGACCTTCGCCACGGCTTTCATGGTAACGCTGAATTGCCAATAGACCTGCGTATTCACCTTGTGCACCTGAGTTAGGCTGCATTGAAAGCGCGTCGTAGCCCGTTACGTTAATTAGCCACTCGCTAAGCTCGGCAATCATTTCTTGATAACCCGTTGCTTGGTCTAGTGGTGCAAATGGGTGAAGCTGACCGAATTCAGCCCATGTTACCGGGATCATTTCAGCCGTCGCGTTTAGCTTCATGGTGCACGAACCCAATGAAATCATTGAATGGTTAAGCGCCAAGTCTTTGTTTTCAAGGCTCTTGATGTAACGAAGCATCTCTGTTTCAGAGTGATACTTGTTAAACACTTCGTGGGTCAGGAAGTCGCTAGTACGTACTAAACCTTCAGGAATAGATTTCACGTCTTGCGTGGTTACTTCTGCATCTAAACCTTCAACAGTAAGGCCGTGATCTTCACCAAGTAATACGTCGAATAGCGCAACAATGTCTTCACGTGTGGTGGTTTCGTCTAGCGACACACCTACCGCACCTTCAAGGTCTGCGCGCAGGTTCATGCCTTTTGCGTAGGCTTTTGCTAGTACGTCTTCTTTGTTGTCTACCATAACGGTTAGCGTGTCGAAGTACGTGCTGTGTTTTAGAGCTACACCTTTCTGGTTTAAACCAGTAGCAAGAATGTCGGCGAAGCGGTGAATGCGTTCAGCAATGGTTTTAAGGCCTTGTGGGCCGTGGTATACCGCGTAGAAGCTTGCCATGTTGGCTAGCAGCACCTGCGCTGTACAAATGTTCGAGTTCGCTTTTTCGCGGCGAATGTGTTGTTCACGAGTTTGTAGCGCCATACGAAGTGCTGGGCGACCACGGGTGTCTTTACTTACACCAATAATACGGCCAGGTAGTGAACGCTTGTAGCTGTCGCGTGTAGCAAAGAATGCCGCATGCGGGCCACCATAGCCCATAGGTACACCAAAGCGCTGTGCACTACCAAGTGCAACGTCTGCACCTAGCTCGCCAGGCGACTTAAGCATTACTAAGCTCATTAGGTCAGCGGCTACTGCCACAATACCTTTTTTCGCCTGTACTGCAGCAATGATGTCGCTGATGTCTTTTACTTCACCGGTAGAGGTTGGGTATTGAAGTAGCGCACCGAATACGTCGTGTTCTGCTGCTTCTTCTGCCGCACCTTTGATGATTTCAAAGCCAAACATTTCAGCGCGAGTTTCAACCACGTCAACCGTTTGCGGGTGAACGTCGTTAGCAATGAAGAAAGCGTTTGATTTTTTATTCTTAGATACGCGCTTAGCAAGGCCCATGGCTTCTGCTGCCGCTGTACCTTCATCAAGTAATGACGCAGATGCTAGCTCTAGGCCAGTTAGGTCAATGGTCACTTGTTGGAAGTTAAGAATGGCTTCCAAACGACCTTGGGCAATTTCTGGCTGGTAAGGCGTGTACGCTGTGTACCAACCTGGATTTTCTAGTACGTTGCGAAGAATAACGTTTGGTACGTGAGTATCGTAGTAACCCATACCAATGAAAGAACGGTTAATTTTGTTCTTTTGTGCAACGGCTTTAAGTTCGCTTAATGCTTCAACTTCTGTCGCCCCTTCACCACATTTTAGTGGCTCTGGTAGCGCAATACCTGCCGGTACAGTTTGCTCGATTAAATCGTCTAGTGAGCTTGCACCAATAGCAGACAGCATTTCTTCAATTTCGCCTTTACCCGGGCCAATGTGACGGCGGATAAAAGTATCTTTTTGCTCTAGTTGAGCCAATGTAGGGGAAGTATTCGACATAACGTTGTTAAGCACTCGTAATGGTTGCCGCAAGGGCGCGTTAAATCTTTAAGTTAAAAAGGGGCTGAATTATCTTCATGCCCCTTTTCAAATTATGGTTCTTTAAAAACTGCGTAACGAATTACTCTTCGTCGATGCTGTTTTCGTAGCCTTCAGCGTCTAGTAGACCTTCTACTTCGGCCGCGTCGTCAGCTTTAATTTTGAATAGCCAACCGTCGCCGTATGGGTCAGAGTTAACTAGTTCTGGTGAATCTTCTAGGTCTTCGTTAATCGCTACAATTTCACCTGAAATTGGCGCGTAAACGTCAGACGCTGCTTTTACCGATTCAGCAACACATACGTCGTCGCCAGTGCTTACTGCGTCGCCAACATCTGGCAAATCAACGAAAACCATGTCGCCAAGTAAGCCTTGTGCGTGCTCAGAAATACCTACAGTGAAAACACCGTCACCTTCAGGGCGAACCCATTCGTGCGTAGCGGCATAGCGTAAATCAGTTGGGATGTTGCTCATAATCGTTCCTGTTATTCTCTGTTAACTTTCGGGGCCTAGAAGCTTTTGGCCTTACAAAACACTTTTTCCATTGCGAACAAAGGAGGGCTTAACCACTTTTACTGTAACCCACTTTTTGCGCATTTCCACTTCTACTGTTTCACCAACATCACTTGGTACTCGTGCCATCGCAATTGAGTGTCCTAGTGTTGGAGAGAACGTACCTGAAGTGATAACGCCTTCGCCGCTTTCTGTTTTCACTTTAAGACCGTGACGCAGCACGCCTTTTTCAGTCATTACCAAGCCTACTAGCTTGTCGGTACCCGCTTCGCGCTGCGCTTCTAGTGCTTTACGCCCTACGAAGTCACGATCAGCTGGTTCCCATGTAATTGTCCAGCCCATGTTGGCGGCTAGTGGTGATACGGTTTCGTCCATATCTTGGCCGTACAGGTTCATGCCTGCTTCTAGGCGAAGTGTGTCACGCGCACCCAGGCCGCATGGCTTAACGCCGGCGTCTAGTAGTGCTTGCCAGAAGCTTTCCGCTTGCTCAGCTGGCACCATAATTTCGTAGCCTGCTTCACCGGTATAACCTGTGGTAGCGATGAATAAATCTTCGGCTTGTACACCAAAGAATGGCTTCATGCCCGCTACCGCTTCTTTTTGCGCTGCGCTGAACAAGGTGGCGGCTTTTTCTTTTGCGTTAGGGCCTTGTACGGCAATCATGGCAAATTCAGGGCGCTCGGTGATGGTTACGTCAAAGCCTTCTGCTTTGCTCATTAACCAGTTCATGTCTTTTTCGCGCGTTGCTGAATTAACCACTAGGCGATAGTTAGTCTCGTCGAAGTGATAAACGATAAGGTCGTCTACAACACCGCCTTCTTCGTTAAGCATGCCGCTGTATAGCGCTTTGCCTTTGTCTTTTAATTTTGCCACGTCGTTGGCTAAAAGGTACTGAAGATACGCTTTGGCTTGCGCGCCTTTTACGTCAACAATGGTCATGTGAGACACATCAAACATACCGGCGTCTTGACGCACAGCGTGATGCTCTTCAATTTGTGAACCATAGTTAATTGGCATATCCCAGCCGAAGAAATCGACCATTTTCGCACCGGCTTCTAGGTGCTTTGCGTGTAGGGCGGTGGTACTAGACATTCCACTTACTCTTTTTAATTTGAAAGGTAGAAAACGAAATTGAGTATAGTGAGCTAACGTTTATGCAACAAATTGGAAATTTTTATCAATACATTTAAAAAGCAAATGTATTAAACACTGAACATCAGAAATACAAATATTCAGTATAAGTTAAGACTTAGTGAAGACTCGTCAAATTACTGCAGCTACTTGCCTTTTCTAATGTGGCAGCACCGACTTTAATGCGACAGCACCAGTTTTAATGCAGCAGCGCAGACCAACAACAAGAAATGCGCTAAAAAGCGCATTTCTTTAAACAGTTGAACCGTGAGCCACACGGTAAAACACTGGCATTTACCAGCGTTGTTTTTTACAGCCCAATACGGCGTAGTAAGCAATAAAGCAGTAGCAAGGTAGCATGATCGCGTAGGCACTTTGACCACCAACTAGCTCACTAGCTCCGCCGTAAACCATGGGCAAAATAGCACCACCTGCAATCCCCATGATAAGCAGTGCCGAACCTTGTGCAGTGTATTTACCTAAATTATTTAGCGCCAGCGGCCAAATTGCAGGCCACACCATGGCATTTGCCAAGCCAAGAAGCGCAATACACGTCACGCTGTTAGGTAAGAAAGGAAGCGATTGCACGCCCGTCCATCCCCACAGCACTTGAGAGATCCCAGTATCAGTGTTTGAGCTCATTAGAATGCATGTGGTAAAAACTACGCCCAATACCGCAGAGCTTAGTAGCGCCGTTTGCTGAGATATAAATCGAGGAATACAAATAAGGCCTACTGCGTACCCGATAACCATTGCAATCATGGTAAATGACGTTAGCGTGGTCGCGTTTTCTACGCCAATTGAAGAGCCATACAGCCCAATGGTGTCGCCAGCGATAACTTCTACCCCAACGTAGAAGAACAAGCTTATTGCGCCCAATACTAAGTGTGGGAAATGCAGGATCTTTTTATCTTTATTTGAGGAAAGCGATGCTTCCGCAGTTTCGCCTTCTGCTTGCTCATCATTAATGGCTGGCAATGCAAGGCGCATAAATACCAGTGCCAGTACGCCCAATGCGATTGCCATTGCAACATAAGGCTGAATAAGTGAGACAGACATATCATTAATTAGCGTGGCTTTTACGTCTTGTGGCATGGCGTTTAACGACTCTTGGTTTACGTCAGGCAAACCACTTAACACTAAACTAGTAAAAACAATAGGAGCCAGCACGCCAGCCGCTTTGTTAAGAAGACCCATAAAGGCAATGCGAGCGGCAGCGCTTTCTTCGTTACCCAGGCGAACAATGAACGGGTTTGATGCTGTTTGAAGTATGGTCAAACCGCTACCTACCACAAATTGTGCCAGCAAAAACACGGGGAACATGGCGCTCATTGCGGCAGGTACAAACAACAAACATCCCACGGCGATAATGCTAAGCCCTAGGCTCATGCCCTTCTGGTAGCCAGTTTTTTCTAGGATCTTTGCCATGGGTAGCGCCATGACTACATAAGCAATGTAAAAACAAAAGGCGATAAGCAACGCTTGCATTTCGGTTAGCTCGCACACCATTTGCAAAAACGGAATTAATGCCCCGTTTAACCATGTAATGAAGCCGAAAATGAAAAACAGTAAACCGATACTTAAAATAGGTACAAAGCGCCCCATTCCTGTTGCGTTGGGTACTTGCGACTGAGCTTGTGTTGTCATAGCAAAGATCTCTTATTTATTATTATGTTGTTAGTTAGCGCAAAGGCATTTACTTCCGTTCTGCCACACTTCTAACAGAGTATTGTCGTTGTTTATCACTAAAAAGTTAGCGCGCTTTCCTACCTCTATTTCACCTACCCTATCATGTATTTTGGTGAAGCGTGCTGGCGTTGCGCTTGCCATGGTACTGGCATGTTCTAGTGCAATATTGATGTCATTAATGCTGTTCGTTACTGCGCCGTGCATATCTAAACAGCTACCAGCTAACGTCCCGTCGGGCGTGGTTAACTTGTTACCTTGGCGCGTGATATGAGTATCGAAGAACGCGATGGTATCGTCGCTTGCGCCCACGTGGGCCATGGCGTCAGTTACTAGCATTAAATGATGCGGCCCTTTCACCTTATAAGCCAACTCTACCGCTTTCGGGTGAATGTGATGATGGTCCACAATTATCCCGCACACGCTGTTGTTAAGTAGCGCCGCCCCCACCATTCCAGGCTCTCTGGAAGTCAGTGGCGACATGGCGTTATAAAGGTGGGTAAAGCCTGATGCCCCAGCGTCTAATGCATTTTGCACGGTTTCAAACGGTGCGTTTGAATGCCCTAATGCAACAATAACTCCTTGCCCCACCAAATCTCGGATGATGTCGCAGGGCACGTTTTCAGGCGCAACCGTAATAAGGACTTGCCCAATATCTCTTCGGGTATAGGTTGCCAGTTCACGATCTGAAAGTGCGCGAATATAGCGTGGCAAGTGCACGCCTTTTTTCTCAACAGAAAGGTGCGGCCCTTCAAAATGAACCCCCTCAACACAGGGGTGCGCCTGTGCAATGGCCTCGCTTACTGCATCTGCCGCTTGCTCAATGGTGTCTATATCGTCGGTAATGAGCGTTGGAAACAATGTGGTGGTGCCGTATTTCAGATGTGCATCGGCCATCACGTTTATGCTTTCAAGCGTGGGAGCATGATTAAACATCGCGCCTCCACCACCATTTACCTGCGTGTCGATGTAGCCTGGAATAACTGCACCACGTATGCGCTCGTTGATTGTTGCCGTTGCGTCTTTCTTAAAGTAAGAAAGAGGTGCAATGTCAGCTATCACACCCTTTTCAATGCTTAGCACCTGATTATGCTGCCAGGCACCGTTCATCAGCACCTTTTCAGCCAGAATAATGGTCTTCATTGGGTTTTCGTTACCTTGTTTAATCCGGGTGGCGTATCTGGGTTCAAACCTAATTCAACGGCAATTTTCTCTATATCCAGATAGAAGCGTTGCATTAGTAAAAGTGCGTCCAGCCTTGGGTGTGAAGACGTTACTCCCCCTTGCAGATCTATGCACTCACCGCCACGGGATCTCACATCTTGCACCATGTTTTGATGAAAAGGTGCGCTCTCATCTTCTATGTTTAACGAAATAAGCTTCAGCTTTTTCTCAACTAACGTCACTGGGCCATGGATGAACTCTGCACTGCTAAACGCTTCGGCATGTATACCCAATACTTCTTTTAATTTAAGCGCTACTTCTCGCCCAACCGCATAGCCAAAGCCACGCCCCAAAACAATGGTGTTTCGCGTATTTTCTAAATGGGCTTTTGTTAGCTGAGACGGCGCATTGATCACCGCTTCTAGCTGCGAAGGCATGGCTTTTAGCGCATTAAATAGCGAGGTATTTTCGCTCCAACGGGCACACAAATGGAGAAGCGCCGACAGCGTTGCTAAAAAGCTCTTAGTAGCCGCAACCGCCTTTTCTTCCCCGGCAGATAAAGGAATAACGGCATCAGCCAGCTCGGCTAATGGCGACGTTTCATCATTCACGAAGGCAATCGTAAACGCCCCGCCGTTTTTGGCCGACTCGGTTTGCTTTAGTATGTCTGGGCTGCGACCAGATTGAGAGATAATAAAAGCTACCGCCCCCTTCAAATTCAATTGGCGTTTGAATATGCCTGCTATTGAAAGGGCGGCACTGCATACAGGAATACCCATTTCTGTTTCAAAGAGATATTTCCCAAACACGCCGGCATGATCTGACGAGCCGCGACCAATAATATAAATCAAGTTAGGGTTTAATTGCTGTAACCTACCCGCTAACTGACTGATCGCTTCATCATTCTTATCTAACTGCTGCGCAATAACTGACGGAAACTCTCTGGCTTCTTTTGCCATTATAGATAAACTCATTTCTCACCTTCTTTGTGATTAAACGCGGCTTTTGCATGATAAATAGCACCTTGCTGCGGCGTTGCTTTGCAGGGTACTAAACGCGCTTTGATGGATTCTGAAAAATAGGCTGAATAAACATTGCTAAGCCCACCTATCATGGCTAAACAATGGTTGTGATTAGCAAGAAGTCGCTTTGCCATACGCTCAATGTAAACCGCACCCTCTTCAAAAAGTGCGGTAACCTTGTTTTGCTTTGTGTATAGCAAAGGCAGCATACGTTCTACCAAGGCGGCATAGTGATGGGTGTTAAATTCCGCACATTTCGCTACGATTTCTTGGGTGCATGATGATTGCAGGGCGTTACACACTTCTGCTGCAAGTTCATCCTTTTTTTCCAACTCATCTAAACACAATAGCGTGTGCTGCACGGCCTTTAAACCTAGCCAAGCCCCACTGGCTTTGTCGCCGATAGGAAATCCGTGCCCACCAACATCTTGAAAAGATTCATCTTGCCACATGGTGCCCGATGAACCCGTACCAATAATTATCGCTGCTCCCGGGTTTCCATTGTGTGCTCCAACGCATGCGGCGTGTAAATCGCTTAACACGTGTAGCGAATGAAACGGGTGCTGCCATTGTTCAAACTGTTGCTTCGCAGACTCAATGTTTGCGCCAGCTAGACCGGCGCCTACCACGCACTGCGACAGCGAAATTTGCTCAGATGTGTTGGCGTTCCCTGCATTCGAAATAGCGATATTAATCGCATCTACTATCGACGCTTTAGCTAAATCGCTATCGCGCATAATATTGGCAGGGCCACTTACGCCCTCACCCAAGACATTTCCGTCAACGTCTTCTAATCGTGCTCGGCACTTGGTGCCACCACCGTCTATGCCAATAAAAAATAAATCAGAGCTCATTTAAACATCTCAGTATAGATAAATGCATAGATGCACTTGGTAAAAACATGACAACGCTGTCATTTTAACCAATAAAAACAGGCACTTATAACTGCACCTGTCGACTCATTTGCTGTGTTCCCGCAATTCTAGCGCGTATAGTTACGATCCCCTTCACTTCAACAGGAGCGGTAAAGGTTTCCCACTTGTTACCTGAAGTTAAATACTCCATCGTAAGACCAGACACTGGCTTTATATGTAACTTACCATTGTTAATTACCGCTGCTGGCGAAGGTACACGCACATTCACTCCCTGCTGCACTAGCGCGGGTGCATGGCGGTTAAATAACGCTAACTCAAACGCTTGCCAGTCGTTTGTCTGCTGGTTTATTAAACCACCTTTTTCATGCAGTGCTTTCGCGTTTTGTTGCCATGGTGCGTAGTGCCAGGCCCGTTCAGCCAAGGCCAATAGTCGGGGAAACACCATATACTCCACGGCATCTTGATTCACGGTGACTTCTGACCACAGCTGCCCCTGAATACCGATTACTGATGATGTGTCGGCCTCAGCAGAACTGCTGTAACTGTGGCCCATACGGTCGGTCCATAACTCGCCATGAAGCGGCAGCTGTTCGGGCATAAACGAAAATACTTTTTCGGTATCGGTTGCCCGTGAACCCCAGTAATAGCCAGGTTCATAAGGATTACTTTGGTAAGGAAAGTCAAAATAAAGCACGTCTGGAAACGAAAGTACTACCGGAATATTTTCCTTCGCAAAGTGCGATACTGTTTTCTCTCCACCCGCAGCAAGAAGATGCCAAACGTTGGTATACGCGCTACTGTTATCCAGTGTATTTACGGCTTTTTCCATGCCATCGCTCCAGCCACCAATTGCTATATTGTGCTTTTGCGCAATTTTCTGCACTTCGGTAACAAAAGCCGGCAGTATTTCATCTGCCTTTTGACCTTTCGCAGCGCATACAGGCGATTTAACCCAAGCACCGGCGGTTTCATCGGCGCCAACATGGAAGTGAGTCAACGGAACGTTGGCCTTTTCATGCAGTGATTTCACAGAGGTAAGTACGGTTTCGATAAAATGATAGCTGCTAGCTAAACAGGGGTTTATGGTGTTATCTGAATAGAATTGAACGCTTTCATACTGGGTTTTATCTTCTTTATCTACCAGTAAGAATTCATTTGCAGCATCTGAGTTACCCTCTGCCATAAGCCGCTTGTAGCGCGCATTCATAGCAACAATCGCTGCGCGGGCATGGCCGGGCATATCAAGCGACGGAATAACTTCTATACCGCGCGCATGAGCCATTGTTAAAATATCAATGTAGTCTTGCTGCGTAAGAAAGCCGTTACCTGTAGCACTTTTAAAAGGCCCGCTTCCCAGCTGAGGCAGCAAGCACTGTGTTTCAGACAAATCGTGGCATCGAAACGCACCAATTTCGGTAAGCTCGGGCAAAGCATCGATAGCTAATCTCCAGCCCTCGTCATCACTTAAGTGAAGGTGTAGCTTATTGAGCTTATAGGTGAACATTTGGCGAACAACAGATTCAATCGCGGCTTTTCCCGGAAAGTGTCGAGCAATATCTAAGTGCATTCCGCGAAATTCGAATCGTGGCGAGTCTGCAATTTCAGTGATAGGAAAGCGGCCATGCTGCGCATCAAATACTTGCATTAGTGTTAGCAAACCGTAGTTAGCACTAATGTTATCGTTGGCAATTATCGTGGCGCTTTGCTCTGTTATGCTAAGCGCATAGCCTTCTTTTGCGCTTGTTGTTGCGGGTTCATTTGCAAGGGCGTTCGCATCGTGAGCGCTGCGAATAATAACCTTAAACGGTAAGCCTGTTTTCTGGTTAGTCAGGCCAAAATAGGCCATTTGCTCAATGGCTGGAGCAAGCATGTCTTGATCTGACTTATCTATATTAATGCCAGCGGCTGCAACAAATTTATCCGAATCATCTCTTCGACTTACGTTGGGAATAACACGGTTCTGGACATCATCTGAAATTAGCGCTGAATCGCCCTTATTGTATAAATACGCGCTGTCCATAAGCGGTGTATTGTCGTTTTCAGTGCGTTTGTACTGGGCGTGTTTGTTCCACAAGCCAGTGTGTTGATTGATGAGTAAATTGCTTCCCGACTCTTTCACGCGAGTTGTGGAGGCCACCACCACCGGTGATAAAGCAGGGTAAGTTAAGTAATAGTTCGGCATTGCGTCTGAGCGAGAGGCGTGCCAAAAGGGCGCAGATAGCGTTACCTTAATTTGATCACTTGCGTTCACCTTTTCTTCGAACGTTAGGCGGTGCAGGTCACCGTTTATATGCTCAATACGAACTGCATTTTTTGAGTCATAACCGCGAATAGGCGCAATATGACTAAAGTAAAGCGACGTAGAGGCTTCAATGGGGATTGCCATGGTTGCTATCGTAAGCTCTGACGAAAAGCAGTCGCCTTTTGGAATATGTACCCGGCACAAACTATCGTCCACATTACTTAATACTTCGTAATGTACATCGAGGCTTTCTCCTAGCGCATTCAAGCTGGCTTGCTGTAGCGAAGGCGTTTCAGCCATTGCCGAAGCGCTGCCCACTAGCAGTAACGACAAGCTCAAGCACGCTTTGACAATATTGGTCGTTTTGCGGATCACGTCGCACATCCTTAAATCACAATTTCAGAGTAAAACAAGGGTAAAGCAAACGCCCTACCCTATGCTAAGTGAAGATAGTGAACACACGAACTATCTTCACATACTAGCAACTAGAACTTCATGCTAGCGCCGATGAAGAAACGGCGTCCATTAGCACTTTGCGTTCCACCAAGTCGCTTACCGTCACTGCTTCGAACATAGTAGTTCTCCCAGATTTCGTCGGTAAGGTTAAGGGCTTCAGCTTTGAGTGTAATGGTTTCTGTCACGTTCCAGCTTACCTGCGCATCAAGCTGTGACTGTTCGTCGCGGTACTGATCGCCAATTTCAGCTTGGGCAATAAAGTACTCAGAGCGATAGTTGTAGTTTAAGCGCGCGCTGTAAAGATCAGTTTCGTAGAACACACCTACGTTAAACGAGTCTTTTGACGTGTTCGGGAAGCTTACTGAGCGCGTTGCGATAGTAGCACCAATGATGCTGCCGTCATTGTCTGTAACGGCAACCGCTTCATCAACTTGTGCGTCGGCCACATCAGTGTAGGTGTAGTTAGCGTAGCCACCGAAACCGTTGTCGAACACATGCTGAATTTGCATTTCGATACCATCGATTGTGGTTGAGCCACCATTTTCTGGCGTTCTTAGCTGATTGATTTGCTGACCATCAATTTCACGAGATACGGTTTTGGTAAAGATAAAGTCGTTAATATCTTTCTTGAACACCGTTACCGCGGCTACAGATGATTCGCTAAAGTACCATTCTGCACCCACTTCAAATTGGTTAGCAGTTAGCGGGTTAAGCTGCGGGTTACCAGCAGAGCCAGAACTAGTTTCAGGCGTTAAGTTTACTGCAGGTGCTAACTGAAACGGTGCTGGACGTGTAAGCACACGTGCTGCCGCCATACGAAGTAACACATCTTCAGATAAGTCGTACGACAAGTTGATGCTTGGCAGCCATTCGTTGTAACCACCGTCAAACGCTACCGCTTCGCCTGTTGTTAGGTCGTAACCGTTCGATGTTGAATCGGTCTCAACGTAACGCATACCCACATTACCTCTGAAACCATCACCACTAAATTTCGCCATGGCGTAAAGTGCAGTAATATCTTCTTCTATCTCAAATGAAGATTCATCTAAGAATTCATCGGTACGGCGGCAAAGTATAGTAGTGTCATCAGCACATTCGGCTACGCTATATAATGCGTTGTACATGCTGTCTTTGTCAGGGAAGAAGTAGCTGGCAGCCACACCGTTGGTGTTGTCGTGAGACACGTTAATCATGTCGCCATTCCAAAACGATGACGCTGGGCCAAGGCTACCTTCACCTACCGGCGCTAAGTTGGCCAAGTCAGTTCTGTAGCGAGATTGCGCAAAGCTACGATCGCGACGCTTAATACCCGTTTTGATTTCGGTTACTGCACCCCAATCTACTGAATGCTCGTAGTCAAACTGGATATAGTTTTCTTTATCTTCCGTTGCATTTAGCTGGTCGAATATTCCTCCCAACCACATTTCATCCGTTGGGTTAGCTAGCCATGGGCTTGCCGTTGTAAAATCGATATACGGGTTGTCGCCACCTGGGTTGTAAAAATCGATGGCTGCACGCGGGTCGTTTGCGCTAGCCCAAAACTCAGTAAAGAAATCTCGGTTTTCGCCTTCACCCGTGGTTGTACCTAACTGGAAGTGCAACTTGCCATCACCCATAAGATAGTGCCCCTCAATATCTACGATCTCGGTAGACATTTCAGAACCATCGCGGAAGATGTTGTCATACGCCATAAAGCGCGCCCACTCAGGGCGGTTATCTACACCCATCATGCTAAGCGACTCTACTACGTTGTCGCTGCTCACCGTACCCGGACTGGTGTCTGTACCTGTGTACGCCACACCGCGAAACGGAATACCAATCAAGTTAGAGTTTACGTTGTCAGCTTTAAGCGTTGACGATAAATAGTGGACAGACACGTCGAAGTCGTCGGTAGGTGCCCATTGAGCAGTTACATCAAAACCAACGCGCTCACGGTCTTGCTTAAACAACGCTGAGCCCATTCCCCATGGAATAGCGCCTTTTTGTGAAGCGCCGACTGGTGCTTCAATAAGTGGGTCGATACGAGGGATGCTAGGGCCGAACCAGCCGAAGTCTTCGTTAGTTTCACGCTCTACCGTTCTTTCTTGATAAGAGCCTGAGAAAAGAATACCAAAGGTTTCGTCATCGTTTTTCCAGCTGTACAAACCAGATAGCGTTGGGTCGAGTGAATCGGCGATATCACCATACTGGCCTTCTACCGAGATTTGTCCAGAATTAGCGTCAAGGTCGAACGGTTTACGTGTTTTCAGAATTACCGTTCCACCCAATGCGCCTTCATCAATGTCTGCCTGAGACGACTTGTACACTTCTAAACCTGCAATCATTTCTGACGCTAAAATTTCGAAGTTAAAGTTACGGGTTGCGTCTGATAACACAAACCACTGACCGGTTCCCACGGCTTGACCGTTCACTAGGGTTAAGTTTTGGTCTGGCTGAACGCCGCGTATAGTTACGCCTTGCCCTTCACCAAAATCGCGGTCGATGGTAATACCCGGAACACGGGCAAGTGTTTCTGCCACGTTTTTATCGGGGAACTTACCAATGTCTTCAGCAGTGATAGCGTCAACAATGGCGTTAGAAAAACGCTTGGCATTGATGTTGGCCTTTTGGCTTCCGCGGATCCCTGTGACTTCGATGATTTCAGTTTCACCTGCTTCCTGTGCTACCGCAATAGGTGCTGAAATACTTGTTAATGCGCCCATAGCTATGGCGAGGCGAACACTTCTTGTTAGTTTATGTTGTTGGTTTTTGAACATTGTATTTACCTTCTCTCAGCCATAAATGACAACGCTGTCATTTATTGAAATAATAAAATGACAGGCGTTGTTGTGGGGTACAGCTTTTTGATGACAACGCTGTCATTGAATGTTAACTTACATGACACAATGTAAGGCTGCAATTAATTTTTTAACAAAAAAGTAATACAAGCTTCTTAATTGTTGAAAATTAAACCAATTTTTAAAGTGAGATCGAATTTGGCTGCTACCATCAAAAGTGTTGCCGAAATGGCGGGTGTTTCGATAAAGACCGTTTCGCGCGTAATTAACAAGGAAGGCACGGTAAAACCCGACACCTTGCAACGTGTTGAAGAGGCGATAAAGGCCCTAAAATACACGCCAAATAAGGCAGCGCGAGACTTAGCGAGCAAAGGAGCATCGGTACTGGGTTACGTATACGACAACCCCAACGCTTACTACATTATCGATATGCAAAAAGGCATATTGGATGTGTGTCGCAAAAACAATTTCGAATTGTTAATTCACCCGTGCGATGCAAGCTCTAAAAACATAGCGAAAGAACTGGTGGACATGGTAGACACCGCGCAATTGGCAGGCCTTATTCTTTCGCCTCCGCTGTCAGAAATGCCTGAGGTATTATCGGAACTTGATCAAAACCAAATAAGTTATGTGCGTATTTTATCTGGAGACGGCCCCTTTCCATCGCCCCTCCCCTACGTGTTGGTG
>NZ_VTYM01000012.1:0-173571 GCF_013113925.1 Alteromonas sp. 07-89-2
CGTTGTAATATCCATTTGGGTCTCCTCACCTTGTTAACTTGATTGTTCAATTCCAAGTTTGGCACATTGCGATGCCGTTTGAGGGGGGAGACCATTCCATCGTTAATCTTTGATGCATAGCAAAGAGCAACAGGTCTTAATTAAAGACGTATTGGTTAAAGTCGATATTCGCGGCACTGGCCACAACCTTTACTCGGTTGCTGGCGCCTAATTTTTTGAGAATAGATGAGACGTGAGACTTAACCGTGGTTTCAGAAATATTAAGCTCATAGGCAATCACTTTATTGGCTAACCCTTGAGTTAGATATTTCAGTACGGTCAGCTCTTTTCGTGTTAATGAACGAATTTGCTCCGGCGAAATACCGTTGTCATTGGTCATGCGTGTTCTGGTAGACGGCGTTCTCAATATCTCTGATGGTAAGCACACGTTCCCTTCAAAAATACTCTCGATAGATGTGGCTATTTCTTCAATCTTGCTGCTTTTTGAAATAAAGCCAACGGCACCGTAAGAAATGGTTTGCAGTATATTTTGCTTTTCCGTTTCAGCGGAAATAATCACTACAGGTACGTTAGGGTGTTGGTTTCGAATTTCCAAAAGTCCGTTTAGGCCACAGGTTTCAGGCATATTTAAATCAAGCATGATTAAGTCGAACTTCGCGTCTTGCTCTAGTAACGTTAACGCTTCAGAAATTGAATTGGCTTCGAGGGTTTCTGAGTCGGGAAACTTTTTCCCTAAGATAGTAATCATTGCGTGACGAAAAATAGGGTGGTCGTCAATTATCAAGATACGGTGCATGGTCTTTCCCTCAGCTAAAAAAGCGACATTTGCCGCTGGCCTTGTGACTTATTTGGGCTGGCGTTTTATTCACACATAAGCCTTTTAGTAAGACAAAATTGTGGCGTAAATGAAACGATTCAAAGTGACCAAATTCCCCGAAATATTAAAAGCTAAACAGTCACTTCACGTGTTTACAATGTTAACATTAATATAACATTAAATCAGGCCTAATAAGACCAATGGCTTATAATAAAAAAGCACGTAAGACCAGTACTGACGGGACTTTCGTTCTATAACTCGTCAAGTAACTGTCTTCTTTTTTCGGCGTATTCTGTTTCGCTAATTAGGTTTGCCTTTTTTAGTGCATCTAACCGTTTAAAACGAGCAACGATATCGTTTTCTGCTGGTGAGGGGGCTGAGCCAGCTACGTTTTTCTTACTGGGTGTGTTTTCCCTATTCGCTGGGGAAAGTGTTTCCTTTTCTACAGGTGCTTCAAATGCCAGCTGAGTCGGTGCGACCACCCAATCGAAGCGATTTTTCATTTTCAGTTCTATACCAGGTGCGGAAAAAGAGAGTGGGGAATCGAATGAGAACTTTGCTTGTTTCCGATTACCAAAATCAAAGTCGTATTTTACCAAGCCCTGAGAAGTAGGATCATAAGCCATTTCGTAGGCTTTATTGGCTACTTTGTCGAACTCGCCAATAAGAATATTGAGGTGATCGTCTGTGATGAAAATACTGCCTGCAACGTAATACGTTTGTGTTTTAAGGCCTGCCAAATAGCGCTTCTCTTTACTAAGGGCAAAAATTACGTCTTGCTGAGCAGTCGCTGTTCGCAGCGCCTCAGGCAGATAGGCTGCAAGTAACGTAACTTGTTCGTTGGAAAAAAGCGGTGTTGACGTATTTTTGTTCTTAACCACCTGAATAGCGCTAAGTATGGCGGATACATCCTGCTCGTGCATCGTAAAAGGGTGTTGGTTGGCACGCATGTCACTGTCTGCTTCGCTGGGCTTTTCAACAAGGCGAATGAAATTGTTTTTGTCCTCCTGAAATATGACCTGTGCGTCTGCGATATGTACTGTCGTTATGAAAAGTAGGGCTAACAGAATGGGTCGAGCTGAACGTAATGAAAATAGAGATATATTTTTCATGATCTTTCCTTTTTCAATAGGAAAAGCGAGAGTGAATCTCGCTTTTTTATGTCATATCTTTTAGCTTAATTTTAATTTCTTATTTAAGTGTAAAATTAATCAGTTTTTTATCATTGATTAAATGAATCGAGTAATTTTTAAATTTCAGAATAATTAGATATAAGTTCAATGTTAAAATATGACTGATTTTTAACTCTCAATTAAAAGAACACAGTGCCACCTAGTTGAATTAGCGTTAAGTCTTCTGCGCTGTTATAAATTCCTTGCGCAGATTCTGAACCATCAATATCTAAACTTAGATTTTCGTATTTCGCGTACACCAAGAAGCGCGAGCCAAAATATTGTTCTGCTGCAACACCCCACTGACTAAGCTCTGAGCCGGTAACGCCATCTAAATGCGCCATGCCGTATTGGTCGTTATAACTTGCATATTCAGCATAGAAAGCAGAATCACCAAAGCGATTAAACTGTTTTCTTATGCCTGCTTTAAAGTAATAGGCATCCGTATCGTCACCCGAGCCAACAATCGCGTCGTCAGCTTCTTCCATCTGATAAGTGGCTACCCCAAATACTCCTGATTCAAGATGCATGACGCCAGTTTGCAGTTGCAGCGTAGTTGAACTGTTGCCCCCAACATTGCTACCGCCATCTTTATTCACTGAGTAACCTGCGTGAAGGTTAGTTTTGAAGCCTTCGTGTTCAGCAGCATATTTAACCGCAATATCGTAGATTTCGTCGTTTGCATAACCAACTGCAATACTCACATTGCCCATTTGAGGAAGATCGTAGCGTACGCCATTACGGTAAATCCCGTTACAATCTAGCCCTATACCCAAACCAGGTGTTGCCAGACACTGAGCAAATTGACCCCACGCGACATTGGTTGAACCTTCTTCTACGCCTCGAATATAGAAGCCATTAGCTCTAAATAATGGAGAAATTCCCGACCAGATTGTGCCAGAAGGATCGGCTAGAACGGCAATGTTATCGGTGGGAAGGCTTTGTAAACCAATGGTGATTTTACCCCAGTCGCCACCAAAGTAGAGGCTACTGCCCAACAGGCCTATGTCGCCGCCGTTGAAGGTGTCTAAGTTATCCTGATTGGCAAACAAAAGCGGGGTTTGATGGCCACCACCGGCGTAGTTGGGTGCGCCTGAAAGAGGTTCAATAATGACCTCAAAGCCCACGTCCATGCCTTGTTCTTCCAGTTTATAGTTTCCTGAAAGCGTAATACGGCTGCCTAGCGTTGTACCGTTGTCTGACAGTTGTGCCACATCACTACCCACACCGTCGTCGTAATAGGTTAAGCCTTCGTTTATCCACCCAGAGATATTCCATGAATAGGGCTCGTCCTGGGCAAAACTATGGCTACTGACTGTGCTTAAAATGGCAATAGATAAACAGGTTTTTGTAAATGTATTCTTTTTCATTTTACTGTCCCAATATTGGTAGTGTTGATTAATTACAGTGGCTTTTTGTTGTTATTTTCGACTGGTTTTAATGCTTTTCGGTGTCCAGTAAATTGATAATAGGTTTTATTGAATTTTGAACCATTGGCCGTAAGGCGTGTTAATCTCCTTCTTTAGTAGCGGGAAAATTAAATGTATAAATGATAAAAAACGCGACTACTGTGAAAAAGTAAGTCGCGTTTTTTGATTTTTTTTGCAGCTTTTGTGTGAATAAAAGCGCGTGTAGTAACAACTGCTACCTTATTAGAATCTCGCTTTTAGATTTACACTGACCATTCGCGGTTGTGCGGGGCCCACGAACTCTGCACCTTCTACGTCGGGATAAATGTCTTCTAATACCTCATCCGCCTCGCCATAAGTGCCGAAGGTTTCATAGTCTTTGTCAAACAGGTTGTTCACACGTAGCGATGCGGTAAATGTGTCGTTGAAACGGTACGATGCATAAATGTTTGCAATAACGTATCCGTCAATCTTTTCATTTTCGTTAGCCTCATCGCCTCTAAAGTACTGACTAGATGCTGAAATAACTTCTGCCCCTAAACGCGCTTTATCCGTTAAGGCGTAATCTGCGTAGAGCTTGACTAAATGCTCTGGCTGGCCTGGAATTTTGTCACCTGGCGTTACGAGTCTGTCTGGACCCTGAGGGTTAAAGGGGCTAAACGACGTGAATGTCGATTCATAGGTTGCGTTAAGATAGTTGTAGTTTAACCGGTAGGTTAGTTTTTCCCACGTTGATCCTACGCTGAATTCAACGCCCTGACGCTGGGTTTCATCAACGTTAATAAAGTATCCGCGAGAGGCAACAGAGCCAGCTTGTTGGAAGATAATGTCGTCCTTACTCCTACTATGAAAAACATTTAGCATCAGGTCGATGTTATCAATGCGTGTGGTGTAGTTCGCTTCAATAGTTTGGGTGACCACCTGATCAAGAGGAGGATCGGCCACAAAACCGTTCGGTAAGCGGCACGGGTCGTCTTCATCTGCACAGCTTAACTCTGCTGGGCTTGGCGTTCTTGAAGACTGGCTGATTGCAAGATTAAGCTGGCTTTGCTCATCAATAGTAATGTCTACACCTACCGCTGGGTTAAATTGGGTAAAACGGTGATTACCGTCCAATGAACCTTCACCGTCATCAATCAGGTCTTCCATAACAATATGGTCTCGGTTAAAACGTCCACCAAGATTGAGTGATACGGCTGAAGAGAGCTGTGTACTATTCATGAAAAATAGCGACCATGCGGTGGTGTCTACATCTAATCTAACCCTGGCTTCTTGTGCCATGAGCCCGTCGATGGGTAAAACGGTGCGTGAGTCTTGTGCAGATTCGTTTTCCAAAATACCAAATGTAGTATCAGCGGCGTAGTTAACATCTCCTTTGGTGTAGCTGGCACCAACAATTAACTCTGAACTGAAGCCGCTTAAGGCATATTGTTTTGCTAGCTGAAAAGATAACCCAGTCGCTTTGGCGTCTGTGCGGCCCGTATTGTATGTACCATCAAGTTCATCTGCGTCCACATCTGATATTTCGGCAAGCGCGGTGTCGTCATCAAAGCCAATAAATTCAACCGCTTCTATATCGTCGCCTTCTCCTACAACAGGCAAATCATCGTCATCATCGTCGTCGCCATCATCATCACTATTAAGCGGAGCATCATCATCGTCGTCATCATCTTCAAATTCACACAGTGTTACGCGTCCATCAGCGAACTGGCAGGCACCAAAATCACTGTCATCGCCGTTGATTGATTGAGTTTGTGTGTCGCGATAAAACATATTGGCGGTTAAATATAGGGTGTCAGTTAGAACAAAATCACCAGTGATATTAACGTGCGTAAGTTCGTTGTTGGTCTGATCGGGGTGGGTGTAGACCGCTTCTCTGCCTTCAATATCCAGCAGTTCAATAGGTGATGCACCGTTGCCAAGTAATTCGTTATCGGCCATAAACAGGTTCATGTCGAGATGCATCTTGTCACTTTTATAAGCAAGGGACGTAAATAATTGCTGCACTTCAGATGGCGAATAGTCACGCCAGCCATCTTCCTCATAGTGATTCAGGTTCACATAATATGCCCAGTGATCGTTGTGACCACCTGATTCCACAGACGCGGCTTTCTGACCAAATTGACCAGCTTGTAAATCGATTTCATTGGCGTTGAAACTAAACCCTGTTTTCGTTGTTAGCGCAAGGGCGCCACCTAGCGTGTTCTGGCCAAACATCGGGTTTGAACCCGAGTATAAAGAAACGGTATCGATAGCATCTAGCGGCATTAGGTCCCAATGCACGGTATCGCCAAACGCTTCATTAACCCGACCGCCGTTTAGGTACACCGAAATGCCCTGAGGTAGGCCAAGCAGCGGAGAGGCAGTAAACCCGCGATATTGCAGGTCGGGTTGGAACGGATTGTTTTGAACATCGTTTAGGTTCACGCTTGCCAGCTGAGTTTTGAGTAGCTCTGGTAGTGAACGGTTAACGCTCCCTTCAATGTCATCTTGAGTGAGTGTTTGAACGTTGCCAAATACGGCGGAGTTATTGTTGTTGGCGCTAAGCGGCGTCGCTCCCTGCACCTCTATAACCTCGTAGCGATCTAGTGCAATGGTAGCGCCCGCAGTGGAACTAAACGCATAGGTTATCGCGCTTGCAATAATCGCAAGAGCAAATGGTGAACGGGCAAGTTGATGTGTTGGGAGTTGTGAAACGTTTTGGCTAGAGCTGTTTGTTGAAATTCGCGTAGGCATGCTATTGACTGCTTGGTTATTGATTATAGCTTTAGTATTGCCCTAACCATTCCCTAAAAATATCCTCCTTAAGAGGGAGGAAGTATCATAAATTGGTAGCAGTGTTTTTTCCCGAATTTCCCTATATGGGCATCGACAAAATCGTATTGCACCAGCTTTTACGCTCTTTGATATTTGTATCGCTTGCACCAAACAAATACAGGTTATTTTCATAAGTCGCAGCGCCTAGTGCGTAGCATTCTCCCGAGGTTCTTGGTTGCCAGAAAAGGTGGTGTGCCAATACCTTGTGTAGTCTTGCCTGTTGATAGAAAGCAATGCGATACACCCAGTGCGAGGCTGAATTTAGAGGCACTGACTCTACTGTTGTGGAGGGGGACGGGTTTAAAAATGGTGCTAAGTCCGAAGCAATTTGCTCAGCGTTAAATTGCGCTAAAGCAGTGGTGTTTCTAGCGAGGGGGTGTAACAACCGTGGGAGCGAAGGCAAGTTCTCTAAAGTAATAAAATGTTGGTACTTGGAGACAAGACGCGGTAGGAAAAGCGCTTGGTCGATATTGGGAGCGCTGGCTCGCGCGGAAAAGTCTTTGCGTGCCTTTCTAATCCGCTCGAGAGCGATTGACTTTTCAGGTGAAGGTAGAGCCCCCAAATAGGAGTGCGATACCTTATTAGCACTCGCCAAATAAGCGCTTTTGGTGGCACAATCTTTGGCGGCACGCTCGTTCAAAGACAACCCATTCGTTAATTGCGCAAAATAACGAATGGCTACACCTACACCTTCTGCGTGTTTATCAGTGTCTGGCATCGGGTTTGAAGGCGCGATATCTAATGAGGCGAGACACGTGGATACGACATCTTTTGGTCGTTCCAACTCTTGATTATTACTACCCTTTGTCTGCTTATGTGTCAGTTTTTTTAAAAGCCTTGGTGCAGCTTCTCTTGAAAACTCTCTTGCTTCTTCTTTAATCGCTTCTTTTGTGACGAGGCGAATTGCAAAGTTACCTTGTTGATTAATTTCGGGGTCAATAAATAAGGTGTTTTCAGGGCCTGCTACAGTGTTAAGCGTTGCTTCTTGCTTCTGTAAACCATTTAGAAAGCACTGAGGAAACCACCAGGTTAATACATGCCTTATTGATTCGTTTTCGCCTTTTGTCGTTTGCGCATCAAGAGTGGCTTCATTGTCTAAATGTGAGTGTTCGCGTTGAGGTGAGTGCTGATTCAGAGGGGCGTCTCTGTTCAGGGTTGGACCTTCGCTTAAAGCCGCTTTCTCGTTCAAGGCTGTTTCCGCGCTCAAGGCTGTTTCGGCGCTCAGGGCTGTTTTTTCGCTCAGGGTTTTCGTTGCGCTCAGGGCTGTGACCACCTCTTTGCACTGTTCAAATAATAGGGGGGAATCGCTGTAAACCAGCGTAGTAATATTGTTTGGCTGATACCACAGGCGTTTGTAGTCTTGAAGCGCTTGAATACTGTTGCTGCCTATGGTTTGTGTAAAACCACCTGCGTGTTGATAGGCATTTTTATCGGTATCGGCTAATCGAATAGCGGCGTTTAACGCATAGTCGCTGTTTGCCTCTAACATGGCGAGCTCTTTAAAAATAACCCCGTCACGCTCCAAAGTAACCTCATCGGTACCGTAATCCCGGTTAAGCAGGCCACAGTACAGGTAATGTATAGCATCAAGCAGTACATTCGCTTTATCAGACGAGGCGAAAAAGAAGGTGTACTGGGCGAGCGTGGTAGCGTTAATAGTGACGGGCAGAAGTGTATTGGCCGTAAAAAGCTCGTGGGCAGCGGGGTAGTGGTGAGAGCGTCGAAAGCTCATGTGCTCAGCTAAATGAGACAACCCAGTGTGGCCTGCTGCAGGGGTTCTTAGCGCAAAAACAACGCTATGCACTTTTGACCAAGAACCGGCATCAATGAAATGAAATTCAGACATACACTTTTATCATTACGGGTTTACAGTCTCTCTTACCACTCAGCGCTCACCACTTCGTACTCGCCACATAGTATTTATCCCAAACACTTAGCTTGATGTATTTACTTCTAGAATGGGAATCGGCTTTTCCACCTTCCGATACTGAAGTGCCTTCGACGGTGCAGTACCTGCTTTATCGGTAATGCCTTTCATCAAATGGTGATCAGGCGACTTACTGCAAACCGGATCTGTCTTATACATATCACCTGTTAGCAGGTAGGCCTGGCACCGGCAGCCGCCAAAGTCTTTGTCTTTTTCATCGCAGTCTTTACAGGGGGATGGCATCCAACTATCGCCACGGAAATGATTGAAGCTAAAGTCTTGGTGCCAAATATCGTGCAACGAGCGTTCTTTTACATTAGGAAAACGAAGGGGCAATATCTTTGCGCTGTGACAAGGAAGGGCACTGCCATCTGGCGTTACGGTTAAAAACGTTGTACCCCAGCCATTCATGCACGCCTTTGGGCGAGATTCGTAGTAGTCGGGCGACACAAATATGAAGGTTGGCCCCTTGCCGTTTTGCTGTGCTCGATAGCGGTTCACTGCGGCCTCAGCTTCCTGTAGCTGCTGTGATGTAGGCAGCAAATGGTCTCTGTTTTCATAGGCCCAGCCATAATACTGTACGGTTGCCAGCTCGACAAAATCAGCGTTCAGCTGCTCGCTGAGCACCATCACGTCTTCTATTTCGTGAATGTTCTGCGCGGTAATACAGAAGTTGAGCACCATAGGGTAGTTGTATTGTTTTACCAGCTTCGCAATTTTAAGTTTTTGTTCAAATGAGTGGCGCTTATTGCCTATTAAGTCGTTGACTTCGGCATTGGCTGCCTGAAAGCTCAACTGAATGTGATCAAGGCCGGCTTCTTTGAGTTTGGCAATACGTTTTTCTGTCATGCCAATGCCAGAGGTGATCAAGTTGGTGTAAAAACCCAAAGCCCGCGCATAAGCGACCAAGTGCGCCAAGTCTTTTCGAAGCAATGGCTCTCCGCCAGAAAAGCCCAATTGCACGGCGCCCATTTCCCGCGCTTCACGCAGTACACGCTCCCAATGCTCAGTAGAGAGCTCATTAAATGTTTCTTCCATATTTACTGGGTTTGAGCAATAGGGGCAATGCAATGGGCACTGATAAGTAATTTCGGCTAGGAGCCACAGCGGAGGCGTTATGGTATTTGGTACGTCGGTTTGTAACTCAACGTCTGTATTATTCGTCATAGCGGATCCACTTCTTTTGCTCGGCATGAAGTAGAAATGCGTGAACATCTTCTTCTAAATCTTCAGGTGCATCTGGAAACGCCTGGCGAAGCTCAGCACAAATAGCATCTTCCGTATTTCGGCCATCTACTCGCTTAAGAATTTCTGCCGCAGAAGGATTAAGTTTGATCATTCCTTCGGGGAACAACAAAACATAACAACCCTGAGCGTTCTCGTACTGCATGCGAAAAAGCGGGTTTAAAGAAGCTGTTTTGTCTCTTTTTCGGCCGCCCTCGTTGTTGTGACTGCTGCTATTTTCAATGTTACCTTCCACGTTATCAGCACCGACGCTATCAGCATCTAAGTGGTGCTGGGTTTGCGACTCTAATTTCGACATCATTAAAACCTCCCTTTATGGCACACCCGCTGGTCGGCAATACCATCAAACGGCTTTCTCTTATATTCATAGGCAAAGCAAATGGCATCAGCAATGCTCCACAAAATATCAATTTTGAACTGCAGTATATTGAGCGCATGTTCTTGCTGTTGTCGGGTAATAAAGTGGTCAAGGGTAATCTGCAGGCCATGCTCTACATCACGGCGCGCCTGACTTAACCGCATTTGAAAGTAGGTAAAGCCTTCACTATCAATCCATGTATAGTGCAAAGGCCAGGTATCTAGTCGGCTTTGATGTATTTCAGGGGCAAACATTTCAGTTAATGATGAGCAGGCAGCCTCTTCCCATGACGCACGGCGGGCAAAATTCACATAGGCATTTACTGCAAACTTAACCGCTGGCAACAGGTGGGTTTCATCAAGCAATTCACTGCGGTTCAAGCCTACTGCTTCGCCTAACCGCAACCAGGCTTCTATGCCGCCCAGTCCGTCTTCACCTTCCCGTCCATCGTGATCAATAATTCGTTGGATCCAGGTTCTGCGTACCGATTGGTCTTCACAATTCGCTAAAATTGCCGCGTCTTTAACCGGTATCGCCATTTGATAATACAGTCGGTTGGCCACCCAGCCCTGAATTTCATCAACGCTGCAGCGTCCTTCATTCATACGTTTATGAAAGGGGTGATGAATATGGTAGTAAGCGCCTTTTTCTCTCAGTTTTTGTTCGAATTCTTGTCTCGACCATGCGTGTTCTGTCATTACTACACCTCAATTTCCATACCGTCGTAAGCCAATTCAATACCCTGCTCACACAGGCTGTGATAAGCACTGGAGTCTTCGTCAAGCACGCGATTTGTGTTGTTGATATGAATAAGCACTTTACGCTCAACGTTAAATTCATTTAAAAGCGCTATGGCTCCGCCCTTTCCATTAACCGGCATGTGGCCCATATCCGTGCCCAGCTTGTTGCTGAAACCGTGATCTATCATTTCTTCATTGGCCCACAGCGTACCGTCAAATAGCACGCAGTGAGATTCACGCATCACTTGTTTTACTGTGTCGTTTGCCTGCATGCAGCCCGGCGCATAAAAAAGCACGTTGCCCGTGGTGTCGTCAGTTATCTTTAGGCCAATATTGTTGCCCGGCACAATGTTGTCGCGATACGTCGAATAAGGGGGCGCATTAGACTCTAATACCACAGGTTGGAAAGTCAGGCCTTCTGCCCCCTTTGGTACAAAGCGTTGATGATAATCGGTATTAATTGAATGCTGTTGCAGTCCGCCGTGCCAGTGTTTTAATACGGTAAAAAGCGGGAAGCTGGTGGTTAGGTCTTCGGCCACAACATCGGTACAATAAACGGGAAGGGGTAAGCCTTCGCGCAATGTTAGCAGGCCTGTAGTATGGTCTATTTGACTGTCGGTAAGCACAATAGCGCTTATGCGTGTGCCGCGAGACACATGGGCGTCGGGCCACAGCTGCGGATGGCTATTTATCTGCTCCCTTAAATCGGGGGAGGCATTAATGAGAACCCAGTTGTTGCCATCGCTACTGACAGCAATGCTCGACTGTGTTCTGCCTTTCGCCTTTATTTTACCTTCCCGTAATCCCTTACAATTGGGGCAGTGACAATTCCATTGCGGAAATCCACCCCCGGCGGCAGCACCAAGAATCAATACGTGCATAACAACTCCATACTACAAGTAAAAAAAGGCTGCGTAGGCAGCCTTTTTGTTCATCATCCCAGAGGGCGTTGCCTAGCGGTTATTGATGTAAAGAGTTACTTCAAAACCAAGGCGCATTTCTGTGTATTGGGGTTTAGTCCACATAGTTGTTCCTCTTTTTTATGATTAAACGCATGAATGAGTATATGTTGAATATGTGTTAACAGATATCCTCCTAAGGGAGGAGAACTGTCATGAATTTTGATGATTTATTGATTATTTTTGATAGCGCAGCGGCTTAAGTAAGATAACAGCAAAGGAATAGGGCGGCCGGTTGCCGATAACGATTTGGTGTAGGTAAAAGCGGTTCCTGCCACATCGAGGTGAGCCCACGGCGTGCCGTCAGCAAAACGAGAGAGAAAGCAGCCTGCCGAAATAGCACCGGGAGAGTTTATGCCCGTATTCATCATATCCGCGTGCTGAGAGGTAATAGCGTCTTGATATTCTGGCCAAAGTGGGAAAGGCCAGCACCTGTCGTTAGCCTGTTCACCCGCTTCAACTAACGCATTTTCGAGCGCTGGAGCGTTGCTAAAAAGCGCAGTGGCTTTGTGCCCCAGTGCGCTAATGGCTGCGCCGGTTAGGGTTGCAATATCAATAATAACCGAGGGGGAGAACTGTTTCGCGTAGCTGATTGCATCGGCCATAAGCATACGCCCTTCTGCATCGGTGCTCATGACTTCCACGGTTTTTCCTGAGTGCATGGTGATAATGTCACCCGGGCGATAGGCTTTGCCATCAATCGCATTATCTGCGCTAGCCACAATACCAATAATATTTATATTTAACCCCAGTGTGGCGACAGCCTGAATGACGCCCAATACGCAGGCGGCCCCCGCCATGTCGTAAATCATATGGCGCATATCAGGGCTGCGTTTTAACGTTATGCCGCCGCTGTCAAACGTAACGCCTTTGCCAATTAACACTACCGGCGGTGAATTCTCTAAACCTTTGGCTGTGTAGCAAAGAATAGGCATGGTAGCGGCGAACTGTGAGCCTGCGTTTACCGCTAAATACCCGTTCATACCTAACTGCTTTAGCGTGCTTTCATTGAGGATATCGCAAGAAACCGTCTTAAAGGTTTGCGCCAGATGCTGAGCTTGTTCGGCCAGATAATCTGGCGTACATAAGCTGGCTGGCATGTGGGCGAGATCTTTAGCCCAGGTCATCGCGTCATTCAGGGCCGTTTCATAGCTTATAGTGTGTGAAACGAGATGCTTTTGCGCGGTATTAAAATGCTTGGCATCTAATGCAAGAGACAGCGTGCCCCTATTCTCAAGTGCTTGGTTAATTGCTCCATTGTTTGCGTCGTTTTTTTCAACACTATTTGCGGTGTTGTTGCCATCGCGGGCTCGACTGCTAGAAAACGAACGATTATTCGTCTTATAGCCCTTAAAGTGATAGCCATGCTTGAAATAGCTTCTAAGTAGCGCACTCAGAAACTGTGAGTGGCTCGCAATGGAGTTAACAGGGTCGCTGCTTACTGTTTCAGTGCTAGAAAGCGCCATAAACGACAGTTTTTCCAAGGTTACCGACACGCTTTTAAGCTTTTTAAACAATGCATCGAACTGCTGTTCTACGTAGCGAAATGCTGGCGCGTCATTTTGGCTCAAGTCACTGCTGCTTTTTGAATTAAACGCAGAATTTGAATCGCTAGCGTAGCTTGAGCGGTTAACCATGGAAGGGTCATTAGTTTTAGATAAAGTCGAGGAACGGCTAGAGACGTTGTGGGCATCTGACGCTTCAAAAAGCGCAAAATCGACACCATAAAACAGCACCCGTTTTACTTCAGCTAATTGTTGGCTAATTTTGTTTTTTCCGCTGTTTTCAGTATCAGGGATGTAACTTGCTTTAAACGCCTTAAGGCCTTGTACGAATACACATTCGCCTTTATTTCCTGCAAAACCTTCATCGTCAAAAACCTGCTCAATGTATGTCTTAGCGGGTGTTGAAAAGTGAAAGAGTTGGCTCGCTAATAACTCGGGAGTAGTTAAAATAAGTAAGCAGTCACTATCGTTTAACGTTTCAATTTTATTGCTTTCATTAGCCCAGATTAGGTTTGCTTTTATCACGAGAAGCGCCCTTTTGAGGCTTTGGGGCGAAAGCTTCTCACAGCGAAAATAAAAGTGATAGCCGTAAGGCAAAGTACAACGGCAAGCGCGTTGTGTTCGAGTTTTTCATAGAGCGCAAATCGCAGTAATTCTACGCCGCTACTAAAGGGGTTAAAGGCGCAAATCTGAAACAGCCATTCGTTGGCCTCACGCATTTTCCAAAGCGGGTATAGGGCGCTTGATAGAAAGAACAATGGGAAAATGACAAAGTTCATGACCCCGGCAAAGTTCTCTAGTTGCTTAATATAGTTTGCCAGTAATAATCCTAACGAACCTAAAAACAATGACAGTAGCGCAATAACAGGCAACGCATAAACGTATCCCAACGCAGATAGGCGTACATCTAGTAAAAGCGCAAAGGCAAAGAAGATGTACACCTGAATAGCGCTTACCAAGGTGTTGGCGATAAGCTTGCTGCCTAGCAGAAAAGGGCGGGGAACCGGGCTTAACAGCAATACTTTCATGCTGCCCATTTCTCTGTCGTACACCATGGACAATGAACTTTGCATGCTATTAAAAAGCACAATCATGGCGGCAAGCCCGGGTACAATATACTCTTCGTATAAAATATAACTCTCGTAAGGCTCGGTCATTGAAAGACCCAGCGCCGAACGAAACCCTGCGGCAAAAACAAATAGCCAAAGCAGGGGGCGCACCAATGCACTTAACAGGCGTGTGCGTTGCTGCCAGAACTTCAGCATCTCTCGGGTAAGTACGCCCACAAAACAGCGCCAATACATCAGGAGCCTTTCTGCATCAAATGCTGCCAAAGGTGCTCAATATCTTGTTGATGATATTTGGCTAACAATGCTTCACATTTATCGTGGGCTAACACTCGCCCCTTTGATAAGACTATCAGATTGTTGTTGTGCTTCACTTCTTCAAATAAATGGGTGGCCCACAGTACGCTTACGTTTTGGGAATGAGCGAGCGCTTGTACTACCTGCAAAATAAGATGACGGGATTCTATATCTAAGCCAACGGTTGGCTCGTCTAATAGCAACAAGGTTGGCTTGTGAATAAGGCAGCGAGCTAACTCAACCCGCCGTCTGTGCCCGCCATTCAAGTTTCGAATTTTTGTGTTGAGCTTGGTCGTAAGGTCGAGCTCGTCGAGCAGGCCTTGAATATGAGATAGCGCGCTAGCGGTACTTATGCCGTGGAGCGAAGCAAAGTAGGATAAATTTTGTTTTACTGATAAGTCGATATCTAAAGTATTTTGCTGAAATACCACGCCCATTTTCGCCATAATGTTTGTGCGAGATTGAGACAGGCTTGCACCATCAAAGGTAATGCTACCTTGCATGAGCTTTTGAAGGCCCGTAATTAGCGCAAATAAGGTACTTTTGCCTGCGCCATTTGGCCCAAGCAGCATGGTTAAGCCTGGTTTTAAACAAAGGCTTACATTATTTAGCGCGTGGTGGCTGCCGTACTGATGTGAAACCGCTTGAACCGCTATTTCCATTTAACCGCCACGCCCCAAGGGTAACGCCCCACTTTTACCGTATGCTCTACGTTTAAAGTGTTGGTATTGATGACAGAAACATCACCGCTCACACCGTTAGTGGTCAGCAATAAAGACTGATCTTGGTTAAACGCTAATTGCCACACTCGTCGCCCAACCAAAATGTAGTCTTCCACTTCGAAGGTATCGGTATTGATGACCGCTATGCGATTTGCTGGGCCAAGCGCCACGAAGGCGTAGGGCTTATCTTTCATAAGCACAATACCCACTGGCTGAACCTTGTCGCGATAAACGCCTTTAATAGCAAAGGAAAGGGTCTTCACTTTTTGCTTAGTAGCAGTATCGAAAATACTAACGGTGCCACCTATTTCCGAGCTTACCCAAAGGTACTTGTCATCTTTGGTAAAGTGAGCATCTCTGGGTCTTGCATCAACCAAGCTATTTGCAATATTTTCGTGAGTTTTGGTATCTATCCAGTGCACCATGTTAGTGGTTTCTGATGTAACGACCATCATGCTGCCGTCGTGACTCACAGCCAGCCCCTCAGGCTCTACGCCTACATCTATCTGAGAAATGACCTGAGCCGTTGGAATATCGATAACAGTTAGGAGGGCATCGTCTTCATTAGCCGTGTAAATAGTGGTGCCGTTAGGGTGTAAAGCTATGGTTTCAGGATCTGCACCTGAGGGAAGATCGCCCACTATAGAGTGGGTAGACAAATCCATAATTTGAATGCGATCAGCATCAGAGGCACAGATATACGCGTGGGACTGGTCTGCACTTAAAATAAACCCTCGGGGTCGCTCTCCAACCTCGATAGTTTCAACCACATCAAATGTCGTCATATCAATGACAGATAGCGTGTTGTCTTTTTCGTTGGTGACATACGCTTGAGGAAGAGCAAAGGCTTGAGGAAGTGTTAAGGCAAAGGTTGCCATTAAACTGCCAAGCAAGAGTGCAAAGCGATAGCTCATAACTTGTCCTTACAGGTAGTGTGTGTTGCGCCTAATGTGTCCAGTTCGTTGGTTTGGTGCAAAAAGCCTTCAAGGGGCGCATGAGTCACCAGTGCGTCTTCGTGGGCCAGCGCAATAGGCTGGCGAAATTGGTGGGTGTAGGGGCGAATAGAAAGAGGGCGACCTTTATAAGCCCCCAGTGTGTAGTGGTCGCTAAGCAAGGTGTTAAGAATTCCCTGCTGCTTTAAATCGCTTCCTTGCTGCGCAGCATTTGCTACGGCCATTACCGCAAGGTACGCAGCGAAGTCGACTTCATTCATGTGTCTGTTAAACCCGTCGTTAAAACGGCTTTGAAGCTGACGGGCGCCCCATTGTTCGTGGGTAAAATGCCAACCCAGTGCTTTTAGGCCTGCAGCGCCTACCACAGGTACGGGATAATAGGTGTTAAAGGGTAGGCTATACGCGAATTGTGCCGCGCTATCGGCGGTAAAAACAGCCTGATAGGTTTCTGTTGTTCGCGTAAATTGCGGGATTTCAGCAAAGGCAGCCCTGCGTAAATCAAAACTGTCCTGCCACTGTTTAGTTTCAACCAGTGAAAGCTTGAATTTTTTAGCGCTGCGTTTGAACGCGGCTAGGTATGCATCATCGTTAGCGGTTTTTCCGTAAACTGCAAATATCTCGTCAATACGCTTAGTGCGAAACCACTGGGCTAGCGCGTCGGCTTTCATCTGATAACTGGGGATCGTATGAAACAAGGGCAGGCGACAAGAATTTTGTCTCAGCAAATCATCGCTATTAGCTACGTTAAAAAATACGGCATTAGGAAGCGTGCTTTGAATAGTGGTAATCAACGGCTTAATTGAGGCTGCCTTTACCTTATCACTGCTTCGCATGTCCAGCAGTACAATGGGTGCAATGTTGCCTTGCTGATTGCTGCTTATTTCTTTGTGATTTGCGTTAGCACCTGAAGCAGAGTGCTGGCGTGTTTTAGCTAAAGAAGCTTGCAGTTCGCCGATAGAAGGCACACTGATTTCAGTTAGCTCAAACTGATAACCAAGAAATTTTCCCGTGATATTAGCATCCTTTATCGCCACACTTGCGCCAGCTGTCCCTTCATTGCTGGGGGACTTTAAATAGTCTGGTGTGCCTGGTGGAGGTGTGCCCGCAATTTTTATGTAAATGACCACAATAGTGGCAAAAGAGGCCTGTGGTGCAGCTTGTTGGGCCTGAGAAGATTGCGCTTCATTAAACGCAAGCGCGCTGTTTAAAAACGGTAACAGAACGCAGCAAAAAAGAGACGCTACACACTTTTGATAGCGCTTACCGGTTAATCGTGTTTCAACCGTGCTTTTTACACCCTTTGCCATATATCACCCCGAGCTCAGCAGCATGCTTTTGCTGATATCTGTTTGTCTGACATAAGGGTATATGGCAATTTTCCCGAAGAACATCCTCCTAAAGGAGGAATGCTATGGCGCTAAAGTAGCATTAGTAAAATCACGCTAACCCCTTAGTATGCTTAAGAAGTTCGATTGAATAAGTGGGTAAGCTGTGCAGTTAGTTAAACCTTTTCGAGTTATTTTCATTTTACTCTGCCTGATAACGGGTTCTGCGCTTTCTGCGTTCGGGGAAGCAAGATCGTTAGACGATATTAAAGACAGCGGTTTAATTAGAATTGCGGTGTACACCGACTATCCTCCATTTTCATTTATCAAAAACGACAGCCCCACAGGTATTGATATTGATATCGCCCGTGAAATCGCGAGCGCCCTTGATGTTGAGCTAGAACTGATATGGATGACACCAGGTGAAACGACAGAAGACGATTTTAGGAATTACCTATGGAAGGGTCATATTATTCACCGCATTAAGGCCGATGTGATGATGCGCGCGCCTTATGACCCCAGTTTTTCTCAAAAACGCGACGACGTGGGCTTGTTAGTTAATGAGCTTGTTCATATGTTTGCCCCCTATCAGCGTGAAAGCTGGCAAATCATTCACAACACGCAAACCTTGCCCGAAGTGGAAACCATGGGCATGTTTCAGTATCACACGATTGGTGCGGAAATAGACAGCATTCCCCACTTTTACTTAACATCAGCGTTTGGCGGCCGATTGCGAGAAAAAACATCGCACTATGGCTCAAACGCAGAAGCGATTGACGCGATGAAAGCGGGAACCGTCGAAGCGGTAATGGGATTGCGCTCGCAAATATCCTACCTCAGTCAGTTTGTTGATAATGAGCAATATCGCCTTGCAAGCAACGCGTTTCCGCTTATTGGAAAGCAAAAGTGGGATATAGGACTTGCTGTTCATACTAATTATCGCGCGCTTGGCTATGAAATTGGTGATGTAATTACGCGAATGGTGGTAGAGGGCGATATGCAACGGCTATTTGAGAAATACAAAACCCTTTATGAGATGCCGCCTTATTTTGCAGGGAATGAAAGTTCAGAATAAGATAATTCAGTATAAAAGCATGTGACCAATAGCGTTCAGAGCGATAGTACTTTAGGCAATAATTCTATGGCCAATTGCCTTCTTACCTCTAGCGCCGTTATCAGTCACCCATTACTTTAAAAAGACGTGAAAGCGTAAAGGTGTTAAACAAAAGGGAAAATAGCCCTTCATTCCTCCTCCTAAAGGAGGAGTCAAATCACTCCGCTGTTGCATAGGCATCGACATCACCCCTAGCTATGCTAATCCTAACGAATAGTCTGAAACAGACCATTTATGGCCTACATGCAACTAGGAACCGTTATGAATAATAATATGCCAATTAAAAAACTTGCCCTATCAATGCTGATTTGTGCAAGTGCGTTAACTCCTGTCCATGCTGTTGTCACCGACAAAGATATTCAAAATGACCACAATACTACTGACGATATAGTGACGTACGGAATGGGCTTAAAAGCACAGCGTTATAGCCCGCTAACCGCCATTAACCGCGATACAGTAGAAGAAGTACGTCCTGTGTGGGCGTTCTCATTAGGCGGTGAAAAGCAGAGAGGGCAAGAATCGCAGCCACTGGTAAAAGATGGCGTGATGTATGTAACGGGATCTTACTCTCGTGTGTGGGCCATCGATGCGAGAACGGGTGAAGAATTATGGCAATATGAAGCGCGTTTGCCAGACGGCATTATGCCTTGCTGTGACGTGATAAACCGTGGCGTTGCGCTTTACGATAATCTGGTCATATTTGGCACTTTGGATGCCAAGTTAGTCGCACTGGATAAAGACACGGGCAAAACCGTTTGGAAGAAAAAAGTTGAAGACTATCGAGCGGGCTACGCCATTACTGCAGCGCCTATTGTTGTTGACGGAAAAGTCATTACAGGGATTTCCGGTGGTGAATTCGGTATCGTCGGTAAAGTGTATGCTTACGACGCGAAGTCTGGCAAACAGCTATGGGTTAGACCTACCGTTGAAGGGCACATGGGGTATCTATGGAAAGACGGTAAGAAAACCGAAAATGGAATTTCAGGCGGTGCGCCAGGCAAAACATGGCCTGCTGATTTATGGAAAACCGGTGGTGCAGCAACGTGGCTAGGCGGCACTTATGACTCAGATACGGGCTTGCTATTCTTCGGTACGGGTAACCCTGCACCGTGGAACTCTCACCTACGTCCGGGCGATAACTACTTCTCGTCGTCGCGCTTAGCTATTGATCCTAATACAGGAAAAATTGTGTGGCACTTCCAAACCACGCCGCACGATGGCTGGGACTTCGATGGCGTAAACGAGCTTATCTCGTTTGACTACCAGGAAAACGGCAAGACAGTGAAAGCGGCGGCAACCGCCGACAGAAACGGCTTTTTCTACGTCCTTAATCGCGAGAACGGTGACTTTATCCGCGGCTTCCCGTTTGTTGACAAATTAAACTGGGCAAAGGGACTGGATGAAAAAGGTCGACCTATCTACATTGAAGAAAATCGCCCAGGAAGCCCAGCGCAATCAGCTGATGGTAAACAAGGTGAACAGGTCGTAGCGCGTCCTGCGTTCTTAGGCGGTAAAAACTGGATGCCAATGGCCTATTCAAAGGATACTGAACTCTTCTATGTGCCTTCAAACGAATGGGAAATGGATATTTGGAACGAGCCTACCTCTTACAAGAAAGGTGCAGCGTACCTAGGTGCTGGTTTCACCATTAAATCAGTGAATGAGGACTTTATTGGCGTACTTAAAGCGATTGACCCCAAAACAGGTAAAACCGTTTGGCGCTATAACAACTTCTCTCCACTTTGGGGCGGCGTGTTAACTACAGGTGGTGGTTTGGTTTGGACCGGTAACCCTGAAGGTTATCTTATGGCCTTTGACGACAAAACTGGCGAAATGGTTTACAAGTTCCAAACTGGCTCAGGTATTGTTGGCTCTCCAGTGACATGGGAAATGGATGGTGAGCAGTACATCTCTGTACTATCTGGATGGGGCGGCGCAGTGCCATTATGGGGCGGTGAAGTTGCAAAACGCGTGAAGCACTTCAACCAAGGCGGCACCGTGTGGACGTTTAAATTGCCCAAGCGCTATCAGCAGGTGGCAAAAAACTAACCTTAGCTAAGCAGTAAATAGTGATTAATACATGGCCAGCGCCTACGTGCGCTGGCCTTTTTTCATCACCTATTCATTAACCTGTTGGCAAGGTAAGTCTTTATCATTCTTATGGGCGTTATTTCGACTTTGACTTTAGTACTAACGTTGAAGCAGCAACGGTAAAGCTTGCGCTTTCAGTGGCTATCATTGTGGTCTCCTACCAAAGGAGGAGCCTTTCAAAACCAAAGTAGAGTTACCCCTTATTTCCTCGTACGTATACTTGATTCATAGTCTTTTGAGGATGTATGAATTATGAAAACAAAAATATCGATGTTGTTTGCTGCACTCGTGGTAACTGGCTTGTCTGGCCACGTGTTTGCACATGGAAATGTTATCCCTCAAGGAGCAGATAGCTCAGCTATGCCGCCAATCACTGATGGCGATGAGTCTGAAAATGGCTGGGTGTTTGAAAACCCATATCGAAGCCTTGATGAAGAAACCAAAACGAAGGTCATCAAGTTTGGTGAGTCAGCTTATGCAAATAACTGTGCAGGTTGTCACGGCTTGCACGCGCAGTCTGGCGGAATAAACCCAGACCTTCGTGAACTCGACCCAGAAAGTTTTGAAGACGACGAATGGTTCGTTGAGCGCTTGCGTTTTGGCTCGGCGAAAGGCATGCCTGCACTTGGCGGTATTCCTGAAGGTCAAACCGATCCTATCTTAGACCAAGAGACACTTTGGGCTATTAAAACCTACGTTGAAGCACGTCGCGTTGTGGCCATTGAAGAGGGTGAGATAGAAGCAGATTAGGGCGACGTCTGTTACGCCTTTTTCGCCGGGTTAACGTCGAGTTACCCGGCGCTTTTCGTTTCCAATAACGTCTAACAACACATCAATAGCCTCACTCTTCACTGTTTATAAACTTAAAATGCGCTTAACAACGACGTATTTTCATCACACCAGCTGTAGTTTACTTAATATTCCAAAGGCGAGGGCGGTAATAGGCAGAGATGCCAATGTGCTCACTGCGATGATACTTGCCGCCAAACGATAATCACCGCCTAAGTTTCTAACCATGACATAGCTTGCTGCAGCAGTAGGTGAAATGGCGAGAAGAAGAACAATGCCCAGCTCCATACCTCTAAATCCAAAAGCATAGGCAAACGCGACTAATATGGTGGGATAAACCACGCATTTACTGGTTGTACTAAGCACAATGTTAAACCAGTCACTGGAGAATGAGCGGAACTGTAGGGAAGCACCGGTACAAATAAGTGCAAGTGGCAGTGTTAGCTGCGCAAAGTATTCACCGGTTTTTATCAAGGTGGTGGGCAATTGCCATTCGAAGTAAGAGAAGGGGAGCGCTGCCGCGATAGAAAGAATTAGCGGGTTTTTCGCCATGCCAGTAACTTGACCCAACAAAGAACGCGACGTGCCTTGATAAAAATTAAGAACAAAGACAGACAATACGTTAAACAATATAGTAATACACCCCATATAGACCGAGGCTACAGCAAGCCCTTCTTGCCCATAGGTATTGGCACAATAAGCAAGGCCAATAATGCCCATATTGGCTCTGAAACCGCCTTGTACAACCACACCTCTGGCTTTGTACGGATGTACGGTCAGATGAGAGGTAATCATCAGAGCGGCAAAAACAATGAGCGTGCCCATAACCCCAACGCCTATCAGCGATAGGTTGGCGGCTTTAGAAAAGTCTGCTCGCGCTATCGATAAAAACAACAGCGCAGGGAGTGCAACGTTAAATACCAGTTTAGATCCAGCTTCTATAAACCCTTCATTGAGCCATTTAATGCGAAAAAATAGCCATCCCATTAACAGAAGGATCAAAACAGGAATCAGCGTGCTGGTAATAAAACTAAGCATAAAAGATACGTAAGCCTTTACATGTGGAAACGAAACAACATAAAAACGCATTTGTAGAATATTGATGAATTTAACCTATTCACAAACGGTTTTGATAAGCGTAACTTAATATTTATATAAGAAAGGGTTGCCGATACAAAAGCTAGCCCTGTGTTTTAAAGCCCCCTATTCAAAAGAATTGATGTATGAAAGCACTTCTTTTATTTATTGGTTTTGTAATAGTTAATTGCTTGTGGGGCGGGCTCTCTCACGCTTACGCTAAAAGTACTGCGTCTTTAGATAAAATGCAGTTAGTTAACGACAAGCTGTGGATGTATTACGAGGAAGGTAGTTAGCTTACTGCTGAAGACATCCTGGCTAAATATCAGCAGAATACACTTATAAAAAATACTAATGGGCGCGTTAGTTATGGGTTCACTGGTAACACGGTTTGGGGTGTGTTGGCTATTGAATTAGATGCATATGGTGTTCTTGTTACTCGTATTGCTAAAAATAGCCCAATAAACGTACCTTTTCTTCCTCTGAAAATAGAAATAGATAATGCGTGGCTAGACAATATCGACCTCTATTTTTTCGAAAACGGTCAAAGAAAGCGTCATGTAAAACTTGGTGATAATCAGGTGCATAGTGCTCGCTTTGAAGACGCAAGAATGCCTTCCGTATTCTATCGATTTACCCAACCTGAAACGCTGGTGGTTTTTCAATTTTCCTCTGAAGATCCTATGACGATCCCCATATATGTAGGGCCACCAGTAGTTGCCAAAAACAAGACAACGGAGAATGCGTATTTTTATGGCGCGTTGTACGGCGCACTCGTTATTTTATTGGTCTACAACTTGGTTCTATACTCCTATATTAAAGAACGGCGCTACCTGCTTTATTCCTTATACCTTCTCTCGTTTTTGCTATTTAACTTCACTTATACCGGTCATGGTTTCTGGTGGCTTTGGTCAGAATCGATATTCCTTCAACAGTGGCTTTTGCCCGCGCTAATGTTTTTGTATTTGTTCAGTGCGGTAAGATTCACCATCGAGTTTCTTAATACCCAACTCTATCTACCAAAGCTCTATCGGTGTAGGAAGTATATCTATGGCGCATTGGGCGCACTCGCTGTCATCATTGTGCTGATTGGAAGTCGCTCTTTCGCGGTGATGTCGCAGCTTGCCGTTTTAACAACAATAGCGATTTGGATGTTGTTGATAGGAATTTTTGCCTACCGTAATGGCGACACATTAGCTAAATTTTTCCTTCCAGCCATTTTATGCGGAGCCGGCGGTGCGATGGTGTCGAGTCTAGCCACATGGGGGCTTATTCCATACTCGAAATGGGCATTCAGAGGCATTGAAATCGGTATGGTGTTGGAAATGTCTTTGCTATCTATCTCACTGGCATTTAACTACAAACAAGTACAGCAAGCGCGCAGAAACGCCGAGCGTGACGCAAGGCTCGATCCGCTTACGTCGCTATATAATCGGCGAGCTTTTGAAGACTTGGTTTATCCTATTTGGGAGATGGGAAAGCGCAGTAATAAGTTCATGTCGGTTATGCTCATTGATATTGATTGGTTTAAAGGTATCAACGATAAATATGGTCATGACATGGGTGACAAGGTGCTGAAAAAAGTCGCTGAAGAAATTAAAGGGCAAGTTAGGGGCTCTGACATTACCTTTCGCTGGGGCGGCGAAGAGTTTTTGGTATTTTTGCCCAATACTCGGGTGCATTACGCCAAGCAAATTGCCGAGAATCTCCGCGTACACCTTTTCACCCACGACATCAACAAATTCATACGAGTGACAGTAAGTATAGGTGTGGCAGGAACCTCGCCAGGCGAAGAGGATATTAATGTTCTCATTAAACAGTCAGACCAAGCCTTGTACCTAGCGAAAGCAAAAGGTCGAAACAAAGTGGTGCTTTGGGAGGAAGATTCAGAATAAGAGGAAATAACCAAGAGGAGAAATAAAGGGAAGTATCTAGCTGATTTATAAATACAGCATTCTCACGTATGATTCTGCTTTTCATTTTCTCAGAGTATCCTTTTCATGTACCAAGATTTTCAAGCAGAGTTGGCGTGGGCTAGCCTTCACATGCCCCGCACTCGTAAGGCTATCGACACACTCCCTGACCTGTCTAACGTTAAACTTGCATGTAACATGCATTTGGATTTGAAAATGGCGCCGTTAGTTGAGAGGCTGCTTTCAAAAGGATGCAATATCTTTCTTACCACGTGCAACCCCACCACGGTGCAAGACGATGTGGTGTCTTACCTTGTAGACAAAGGTGCAACGGCTCATGCATGGCGTGATATGAGCGATGCTGATTGGTCTGAGTCATTCGATAAAGCGCTGGCATGGCAACCCACCCATTTGTGTGAAATGGGCGCCGATCTGACTACCCGACTTCATGAAAATATAAAAGCAAACAAGCCAGTTCCAAGCATTATATCGGGCTTAGAAGCGACGGGTTCTGGCATCAACCGCTTAAACGGTATGGCGCCAAACTACCCAATTTTTAACTGGGATGATTTGCCAGTAAAAGAAGGGCTTCACAATAGGCACATGGTGGGTTTAAGCGCATGGCAAACCTTCTTCCAAACCACTCATCTAACCCTGCACGAAAAAGTAGTGGTTGTTATTGGTTACGGTTTGGTAGGGCAGGGCGTTGCTGCCTCGGCTAAAGCGTTCGGAGCACAGGTTCAAGTTGCAGAACTTGACCCAGCAAGAGCGCTTCAAGCGAAATACGACGGCTGGCCAGTGGTCGATTTAAATGAAGCTGCTAGTCAAGCTGATGTTATTGCCACTGCAACTGGTGCGTATGGCGTAGTGAATTCGAATCATCTAGACAACATGAAGGACGGAACGTTTATTTTAAATGTAGGCCATGTAGCTCAAGAAATTGATGTGCCGTATCTTAAAAACAACGCTACTCACAGTGAGCCAATGCCTTATGTAAATGCTTATAAACTGGGCGATAAAACACTGTATCTTCTAGCCGATGGTTCTATGTTTAACTTAACTGCGGGCTATGGCGACAGCATTAATGCCTTTGACGTAACTTTGGCTGTCATGGCTGCGGGCATCGGCTATATCGTGAATGAAGGTGCAAAAAGCGAAAAAGGCTTGTACTTGTTGCCAGAGGCTGCGTGGAAAAGTGCGCTTTAAAGCGCTGCGAATCATAAGAGAGTGTTTATCTTTTAGTACGCAGTACAAAAGGTCTAGCCACCTCTGCTTATCTCGACATTCCTATTGAATGTTGTACAGTGAGCCCGTTTTAATAAATTCATATTTAAGGCGGGCTGATGATCATTCCAATAGACAATCGGCCTTACGCCAGTGTAGGGACGAAAAAAATGGGCAAAATAATAGGTACAAAAACACCACAGCAGGCTTTAGATAGCCTTGTCAACATGACAGGCGATCTGCGCCCCATAGAGCTCTCTGAATACAAAGCCCGCATTGCCAAGGCGCAGCATTATATGCAGGAAAATGGCATTGGTGCGCTTTACTTAAACGCTGGTACTAACTTAGCGTATTTTACCGGAATGCAGTGGTACGCCAGTGAGCGTTTAGTCGGTGCGCTCTTGCCTGCAAAAGGTGACGTTGTATATCTAGCTCCTACCTTTGAAATCGACTCTTTAAACGAACGCAAATTAGTGGAAGGCGACATAATTGGCTGGCAAGAGCACGAGAGCCCATATGCGCTTGTCATAGCTATGCTAGATAAACTAAATACCGCTGGTGGCGATAAACTGGGTGTTGATGAGTCTACACAATTTTTTATTGTTGATGGTTTTAATAAAGAGCTTGAACAGCCGTGGCAGGTTATTAACGGTGCAGAGATAACTGCACACTGTCGCATGCACAAATCTGAAAGTGAACTAGCGCTAATTCAGCGGGCCATGGACATGACCCTTGCTGTGCACAAAGCCACTGCCAGTATGCTTTATGAAGGCATTACCACAACAGAAGTTGAAGCATTTATTAACGATGCGCATAAGAAAGTGGGGGCCAGCGGTAACTATTTTTGTATTGTGCTTTTTGGTAAAGCGACCTCGTTTCCCCACGGCGTTAAAGACCCGCAAGTATTAAAGAAAAACGATCTTGTATTGATTGATACGGGCTGTAAAGTTCACGGCTACCTGTCTGATATCACTCGAACCTATTGCTTCGGTGATCCAACCGATAAACAGCGCGCACTATGGGAAAGCGAAAAGCGCGCGCAGCTTGCCGCATTTAACGCTGCAAAAGTTGGTGTTTCCTGTGGCGATGTTGATAAAGCCGCGCGAGACAGCTTAGCAAAAGATGGCTTAGGACCAGACTATAACTTACCAGGTTTGCCCCATCGAACCGGGCACGGCATTGGTATGGATATTCACGAATGGCCTTATTTGGTGAAAGACAATCCTCACCCGCTAGCATCTGGTATGTGTTTTAGTAACGAACCTATGATCGTAGTACCAAACGAGTTCGGTATTCGCTTAGAAGATCACTTTTATATGACCGAAGATGGCCCTGTGTGGTTTACTGAGCCTAGTGACTCTATCGACTCTTTGTAAGTAAACTAAAATAAAGCTGCTCTTTGTTACGAAGAGCAGCTGTAGTGCGCGACCCCGCCCGCACTGAAAAATTCAAGTGGGCGCAGCTGGTAGTACTTATTCTCTACCTCTTTTGATTGCTCATCATAAGGCGCAGTAAGTATCTTCTGAAGTTCGCGAATTGGCGTAAAGTCACCTTTCTCTGCGGCTTTATAGGCAGGCACAATTAACCATTCGCGCCATGTGAATTTAGGGTTTGCTTTGCGCATATTCTCTGCGGTAGCAGCAATAGCGTTTGTAACATCACCTTGTGTTTCGGCGTCCTTTTCAATGTGCTCACGCCACGTTTGTAGCCAGGCTTCCCATTCTGTCATGACCTCTGCTTTAGGCGGGTAGTAAAAGCTTTTCGTCAAGCTCGCCATATCTTCAGGCATTGACGATAGCTCTCGGAAAAACAGATTGTAGTCCACGCCTGTGCGCAGCATTAATTGCAGCAGCTTAATTAGCAAGTCGTGGTTGTAGCTGGCAATGCCAAGCTTTGTTGCCCACATACTTTCCATGGCGCGTTCCATCACGCCAGAAAAACCGTCGTTGATCTTGTTAAGCTTAGAGAGCTGTTCACTGTTGCCTTCAAGTAGCGGCATCAGTGAGCGACAGAACATATCAAAGTTCTTTTGCGCAGCAATGGGCTGGTTTAAAAACGAGAAGTGACGACCGCCGCCTGTCCAAGGTTGGTAGTCTGCTTCAAAAAATTCACAAAAGCCGAATGGTCCATAATCCAGCGTAAAGCCTCCTGCGGCGCAGTTATCGCTATTAAAATTGCCCTGGCAATAACCGACTCGAACCCAACCAGAAACAAGACGCGTTAGCCGGTCTCGAAATAGTGCAGCCAGCGTGACCACTTGCTCTTCAAACGACGTGGTTGTGTCAATATCACTTGAGTACTCTCGCTTAATAAGGTGCTTAACAATGGCTTCTAGTTCGTTTAACGCTTCGCTGTGTTCGTTACAGCGAGCTCGCCTAGCGAAAAGCTCAATTTGCCCTACGCGCAAAAAGGAAGGGGCAACACGGGTGGATATGGCAGTGATATTTTCAACCATTACTTCAGGCTCATAGGAATGAGAGCCTTCGCGATACCAAGGTCTGTCTACGGTGTCTGATTCAGACAAAAACAAGCTAAGTGAGCGTGATGTTGGGATGTCAAGCGCATGCATGTGCTCTTGCACTAAAAATTCGCGCACGCTAGAGCGCAATACGGCGCGCCCGTCTGCGCCGCGACAATAAGGCGTGCGACCAGCACCTTTTAACTGCATCTCCCAACGCTTGCCGTTTAATACCGCTTCAACAATAGAGATTGCGCGGCCATCACCGTAGCCGTTACCTGTTCTAAACGGGCACTGCTGTGTGTATTCCGTGCCGTAAATAGAAAGTGCGTAGCCGGTTGCCCAGCCGAAGGGCTTCATTGGAGCAGGTACATCCGACATGTCTCCTGAGAACAGCTGGGTGAAATCTTTTGATGTTGCCAAGCTATCGTCTAAGCCTAATTCGGCAAACAGCGTTTCGCTATGAGCAACGTACGTCGGTGCAGTTAATGGGGTCGGAGTAACTGGCACATAGTGACCTGAGAACACTTGGCGCGGGTCATGGTCGTCACCATCGCACGTCGACTGCGGGTCTGGGGTAAGGGTATTCAGCAAAGAGTAATCTACGTGCTTTGCGAATTCATCTAGTGTTTTGATACGTTCTGTCACTATGCCTGCCTATTTCACTGAATGGGAAAATCTGTTTGCGAGCATCGAGGCTCAGGTTACTTTTGCACCTTTAACCATCAACAATCTCGACACTTCATACGTTTTTTCAATGATTATTGTTTAGGTCGAAGTGCAAGCTGCCCTTGCTCTACAGTTAGCTGTAAAGGTACCGTTGAAAGCATGCTTACTGCTTTGTTCGCAGGGTCTAAGCGATAAACGGGGTTAGTCGCCAAATAGCCGTTAATGAGCTGCATGAATTCGCCACTTACAGGGGCTAAATTACCCTTAAAGCCGCCAGCATCAATTGTGCTATCAAGTAGAGATAATGAGCGCACAAAAATCGCTTTTTCTTCACTGTCGTAATAAGGCGTGCCTTCTAAAGCAAGACTTACTTTTGCAGGGTAGTTCAACCCAAATGCACTAATACGCGCAGTGGCAATAGCGCCTAGCTGAACCACGTCTCTGCCATCTGGGCCTATGGTTGCTGTCATATCTTCCACATCTAAATAAAGAGGAATACCAGCGAGTGAGGTTTGCTTTTGCAACTTACTCACTTGGCTATCAAGCACTTGTTCTAACTCGGCATTAGATATAGTGTAAACCGCCAGTTGAGAGAGAGTAGCGCAGCCTGCAAGAATGGTAGCGAAGGCAATGGAAAGTAGAATTCTCATAAAAAAGTCTCTTTTAGCAATGAGTTGTCGAATTACACAGTGCGAGCCAGAAACACTGGCGCTGCAACAACGAAGTGCCTCTATTGTACGGGCTGAGGAAAGGGATGAACAATGAAATCGTTAACGAAATGCTGCGAACAATGCATGTAGGCACCACAAACAAAAACTTTTGCCATAACGCCCTCAACAACGCAGTATAAGAAATTCTTCTTATAAAAAATAAAAACACTACAAGGCACTTTCTATGGTTTCACAGAGACTGGTTTCTGGGAAAATGGTGGCAGCTTTTGCTATTTGCGTAAGCGCGCTTTCTAGTTTCTCGCATTCTGCATTCGCGCTTGAAGATACCGTTAATCCTGAGCTTTTCGATAAAATGGAGTATCGATTTATTGGGCCCTATCGCGGTGGGCGTTCGGTGGCGGTTACAGGGGTTGAAGGTAATACCAACCTTTATTTTATGGGCACCGCAGGTGGCGGTGTTTGGAAAACTGAAAACGCCGGCTTATCGTGGACAGCCATATCCGACAAAACATTTAAAGTAGGTAGTATTGGCGCTATCGCGGTTGCTCCTTCAGATCCTAATGTTATTTACGTAGGTACTGGTGAAGGCCCTATTCGAGGTGTAACCACTAGTCACGGAAAAGGTGTTTATAAATCTACAGACGGCGGTGAAACCTGGAAGCTTGTGGGTTTAGATAAACGCGGCCAAATCCCCAAAATTCGTATACATCCCGCCAACCCTGATATAGCTTGGGCTGCAGTACAGGGCAATATTTGGGGGCCTAATGAAGAGCGCGGTATATTCAAAACGACAGACGGCGGTAAAACATGGCAGCATGTGTTAAAAGTGAACGCCGATACTGGCGCCGCTGACTTAGCAATAGACCCATCTAACCCCAGAATTCTTTATGCCAGCATGTGGCATCACGGCAGAACGCCTTGGTTTATTAAATCGGGCGGTGAGGGCGGTGGCCTTTATAAGTCAACAGATGGCGGTGAAAGCTGGGACAAGTTAGAAAAAGGACTGCCTACGCTTATTGGTAAAGTCGGTGTAGATATTGCCGCATCTAACCCGAAGCGCCTGTATGCCATTGTCGAGGCTGATGAGGGTGGCCTATATCGCAGTGATGATGCGGGTAAGTCGTGGTCGTTGATGAACGGCGACAATATTCTTAAAGCCCGCGCGTGGTACTACAACCACATCAAGGTAGACCCTAACGACGAAAATACCCTTTATGTGATGAATGTGCAGCTGCATAAATCCATTGATGGCGGCAAAACCTTCGAAATTAAATCACTGCCCCATGGCGATACCCACGATATGTGGATAAACCCTGAAAATAGCTTAAACATGATCAACGCTAACGACGGTGGCGCAACTGTTACCTTCGACGGCGGTGAATCGTGGTCAAGCATTTACAATCAGCCAACGGCGCAGTTTTATCGTGTAATTACCGACAACTTAAACCCTTACTATGTTTATGGCGGACAGCAAGATAACTCGACCATGGCAACGCCCTCTCAAACCTGGGGGGACGGCATGGGAATAGAAGACCAGTTTGCCGTGGGCGGTGGTGAAAGCGCGCATATTGCGTTTAACCCTGCAGATCCAACCCTGATCTACGCCACTACCATCAATGGAACGTTAACAGAGTACAACCGCGATACTGGGCTAACGCGGCCCATTATGCCTTACCCTGAATATGTGTTTGGCAGAAACGCACGGGATCAAAAGTATCGCACCAACTGGAATGCTCCAGTGATAGTATCAAAGCATGATCCTGACACCGTGTACTATGGCACGCAGATGATCTTAAAAACCACCGACCGGGGTGTGAATTGGCAAGAAATCAGCCCAGACTTAACCCGTAACGAGCCTGAAAAGCAGGGGCTAAACGGCGGGCCGATCACCAACGAGCAAGCTGGAGCTGAATACTACAATACGGTTTTCTATATTGCCGAATCAGCGGTTAACAAAGGCGAGCTTTGGGTTGGAGCCGATGATGGTAAGCTGCATATCACCCGCGATGAGGGTAAAAACTGGAAAGATATTACCCCTCACAAAAAAGAAGCGCAGGTAAATGCCATTGAACTTAGCCCTCATGCAGAAGGCAGAGCTTACGTTGCGGTAGCAGGCTATAAGTTAAATGACTACACACCTTACATTTATAAAACCGACAACTACGGCAAGCGCTGGAAGCGTATTGACGAAGGCCTACCAGAGGACGCCTTTGTTCGTGTAGTGCGTGAAGATACAGAGCGCGAAGGCATGCTGTTCGCGGGTACAGAAAGCGGCATGTTTATTAGTTTCGACGACGGTAAACATTGGCAAGTACTAGACTTAAACCTGCCGCCTGTGGCGATTACCGATATGCAGGTTAAAGGTGATGATTTGGTCATTGCAACCCAAGGGCGAGGCTTTTGGATATTAGACGACATGAGCCCGCTACGTGAAGTGCACAAGTCGCTAGATGGCGAAGCGCTGTTTCAGTTTGAGCCCGTAGATGGCATTCGCTTGCTATCTGGCGGTGGCATGACTGACCAGCCTCAAGCGAAAAATCCTCCACGTGGCGCCACCTTCCGTTATTATCTGAAAGACGCATTAGAAGAAGAGCAAACGCTACGCATTGACATATTTAATGCCGATAACGAGCTTGTTCGCACACTGTCATCTGCGCCTAGTGCATTTGAGAAGTGCGCTAAGGGGAACGAAGACGTTCGCAGCCCTGTTAAATTTAAACACCCTTCAACAAAAGCGGGTTACAACGAATTTGTATGGGATCTTCGACGTGAGCCGTTGAACTGCATCGAGAATGTAAAACTGTTTGGCGGCTGGAATGGCGCCCGTGTTATGCCTGGAGACTACAAAGCGAAAATCACAGTAGGTGAACAGGCGCAAACCCGTGCGTTTAAAGTGCTTCCAGACCCAAGGGAAGAAGCAGATAAAGCGCAGCTACAAGTGGTTGAAAAGAGCATTCAGGCTACAGAAACCTTACTGAATGATTTGTTTGCTCACCTGCAAAAAGCCCGTGATGTGCGCGCGCAGTTAAGTGATGTTTCTGAAGATAACGTCATGCTGGCAAGCGATGTATCGGCTTCAATCGAGCGCATTGTTAGTGCAATCGACGACTGGGAAGCGTTGGTTATTCAGCCAAAACATCAAACTTTTGAGGATGACATTAACTGGCCGAATATGCTCGACAGACAAGTACGTTTCTTAATGGATAACTTCGACAGAACGGGCGCGCCTGCACAAGCTGGTGCACTAAAACGGTTGGAAGACTTAGACGCAAAGTGGCAGCAGTATAAAGTACAGCTAGAAACCTTATTTGGTGAAGAAGTGAAACCATTGAACGAAAAGCTCTCAAAGCAAGGCGCGTTTGATTTAGAGAGTTTATAACAAGGCAAACAAACCTTACATTTGCTGGAGTTATAAAATTTAAAAGCCGGAAGCGATAAAAACGCTTCCGGCTTTTATTTTCGGTTTTAAGCGCGCTTCAAGCGCAGTTTGAAAAACTTACCGAAACAGAGGTTTTCGAAACGGAATCCTAAAACTGATACTTAACGCTCACAGTATAGTTAGTCGGAGAGCCCGGCATAGTCCAAAGCTGATGGTATGAGTTCTCAAAATAATCTCTGTCGAACAGATTATTCACGTCAAATCTCATAGAAAGTGCATCGCTGATATTCACCGACCCTGCTAAGTTCACAAGGGTATAAGACGGCAAAATGAATGTTGGATCGGTGGTTTGTCCTAAGCGATCGCCCACGTAACGCATGGTCACACCAAAGAACGCTTCTTTTTCAAATACGCTGGTGAAATGGTTAAGCGAGATATACCCCGAATGCTTGGCGATATTGATTAATCGCGACCCTTTAGGTATAGGCACGCCCCAATCCAAGTTATTGACTTCGTTAGCGGTTTTAGCATCTATGTATGCGTAGGCCATATCAAGACGAATGTCTGAAGTAAGATCAGCTGTTAACTGAAATTCAACGCCTTGGCTTTCAACTTCACCGAGCGTGGCTGAAAAGCCAGTGTTAGGTTCAGCGGTTAGCATGTTAGTCTTTTCAGCATCAAAAATAGCAATGCTGCCTGAGAACATATCAGCAATGTTTTCCCACTTAGCACCTACCTCAAAAGAGGTGGTTTCTTCTGGGTCAAAAGCGTTGCGGTCTGAATCAAGTCCAGGATTAGGTCTGAAACCTTCTGCATAGCTAGTGTAAAGGCTTACAGAATCATTGAATTCATACACGAAGCCAAAGCGCGGCGTCACTTCCGTTTGATCTTGTTTTTGCCCTTCATTGCTTAACTTATTGAAAATGTCTTGCTCGAACTTGTCCACACGAAAGCCAACTAAAAGTTTGGTGGCGTCAGTAAGTTCAATAACATCTTGTGCGTAGAAACCTAACCCTTTTTGCTTTTCAGCCGTGAGTGTAGTGGGCGCAACGTCAGGTCTGAAAATAGTGTAGTCTGGATTTTCAGGGTCGATGCTATAAGTGGTATCACCCGCACCCCACGCAGTACGCCAACGACGATAGTCTGTATCGATGTGGTAGTTGTAATAGTCTAAACCAAACAAGACGTTATTTACGAAGCCTGCCACGTCTACCACGCCACTTAATTCAAAGCGTAGTGATAAGTCTTGCGCTTGATAGTCACGGGTTCTGCGTTGCCTTGAAAGTATCGATGGGTCGGTATACAAAAGCTGACGGCCTTCTGACAGTTCAGTATCTGAAGACTGCCCTTCAAAAGAAGAGTCTCTGTAGGCGAAGCCACTGAGTAAATGCCAGTTGTGATTCAATTCGTGATTTAACACTAGTTGATGTCCGAAGGCTTTAACTTCATGGGCTCCGTCTCTAACATCACCATAGAAGTCTTCGGCATCTACGGCGTCAAAGTCGTTATTTAATATGAACACACCGCGATCAAGCGGCTTTTCCTGATCCAGTATTTCCATCTGATAGCTTAAGCTGGTGTGATCAGAAATGTTCCAAATGAATGAAGGGTTAAGGTTCAAATTCTTGAAAAACACGTTATCGCGATAAGTATCAGAGTCTTCGTATGAACCGTTAACACGATACGCCATGTCTGAATCAATGCCGTTCGTGTAATCGAACTCTACTTGTTTTTTATCAAAATTACCTACGGTACCCTGGATGTAGCCTTGCTCTTCGAACTGAGGTTTTTTGGTAATAACGTTAATGGTACCGCCAGGTTCACCTTGACCATATAAGGCTGATCCCGGACCCTTCATTACTTCTATGGTTTGAATGTTAACCGTGCTTCTATTACCGCTATAGCCACGCACGTTGAAGCCGTTTATTAAATAACCCGATGGGTTATTTTCATCGCCAGAAAAACCTCGGATCGCAAAGCTATCGAACATGCCGCCAGAGTTGTTTTGTCTAACAATGGTGGGCGCAAAATCTAGCGCATCGATGAAGCGCGTGATCCCTTCATTCGCTAAGGTATCAGCAGTAATTCGGTCGATTGCTTGTGGGGTGTCGATTAGCGGTACATTACCACGGTATGGCTGAAAGTGTCTTTTTACCTCAATGTGTTCAAGTTCATCATGAGCACCTTGAAGGGAGCTTTCATCACTTTGCGCAGCGGCGCTTACTGATAATGCAACTAAAGAAAATATAAACGGTCTTTTAAGGTCAGGCATAAGCAAGGTATCACGTATCTTTGGCAAGTTTTGTAAAGGCCGCGAATGTTATGTTATCTCGTTTCTTTTGGCAAGGAAGGTAAGCAGACAATAAGGTGAGATTGATGATTATTGCGGGCTGCTACAGATACATACAGGCTGTTTATATTGATAAATGGAAATGTGCAGAGCTGTGAGTAAAAATAAACTTACTGGTCTAAACTCACCTGCGCAGCGTTTTCCTCGGTCTACTAATGCTATACACTTCGCGTTTTTATTACTCTTGCCTGCAGGCTGAACCTAAATTTTTAACTAGGACACTGAATGCGTCACACAATCCTATCTTTGCTCTTTTGTACTTTACCTTTTACCGCCATCGCCGCTGAAAGTGTTGATGCATCTAACGCTAACTCTGGCGTGAACAGCAACGAAAAAGGCGTAGAAAAAATTACGATTGAAGGGGCGGCGACGGCGAACAACAAGCCGGTAGGGACGTTTAATTCACCTATATCTAACTTAGAGTACGATCCGCGAGTCGATTTGCAATCAAGGAACATGGCAGAAGCGCAGGCTGACGTGACTATTCGCGGCGGTATATTTGAAAATACGGGTTTTCGCATAGGAAGCGCAACGCTTATCGACCCGCAAACAGGGCACTATTTCGCTGAAATTCCGATTGCGCCAGAAATGTTGACGAAGCCGAGTATTTTCACGGGGATCGATAACGCGCTTTACGGTGTAAATAGCTCTGTAGGTACGGTGTCTTATGGCTGGCGTCCCATCCAAACAGCAGGCAGTGTGTCAGTGGGAGTAGGTAATAACAACTTCAATTTGCAGCGTGTACACGGTGCAGTAAAGTACGCGCTTAGTGTTTTACCCGGTTGGTCTGTTGGGGTTGAAGGGGAGTATTCTCGCTCTGAAAGTGATGGCACTATTGCTAATGGCGATCATAATTTCGAACGCGCGTCAGGGCGTATTCAGCTGGCAAGTGATGACTCACAAACCGACGTGTTTTATGGCTTTCAGCAAAAGTTTTTTGGCTGGCCTAACTTGTACACGCCTTTCAACGTAAACGAAACAGAAGACATTCAAACCCGTTTGGTCATGCTAAATCACAAACAGCGCTACGGCGAAGAGAGCATGAAAAATACCTTTGAAGTTTCTGCTTACTACAGAGAGAATGACGACCATTACGTATTCTCACGTGAAAATCCTGAAGCGTTTCAGGCGTTTCATGAAACCCAAGTGACGTCATTGGCATTTTCCGGTACTCATAATGTTTCGCAGGAATTCGGTATTAACTACGCTGTACAGCTTACTGCAGACGATATCACATCAACCACGCTAGAGAACAATTTCACCTCTCGCGACTACTACAAAATAAGCGTAGTGCCCGAGTATCGAACTCAGTTGAACAGCAATGAATCGCTTACCGTTCGTTTAGGTGGGGCGTTTGACGATACAAATCGCGACGACGACCGACTGTCTTTTGTGGGCGATATCAGTTGGCTTACCCAAGCAGAGAGGAGTGCCTCGCGTACACTCTATCTTTCGTATGCAGAGGCGACGCAGGTGGCTGGCTACACTGCTGTAGGCGGCAGCACCACAAGCGGTCTGTTTAGAAGTAACAACCAGTTACAGCGAGAAGTCAGCAAAAACCTAGAGTTTGGGGCGTCATTTGATAAATCCTCTTTCAAAGTTGATACCGCCGTATTCTATCGCTGGGATAACGAACTGACAGATTGGACGTATAGCTTCGATGCTACTTCAGCTCGCAGTGCAAACCCGGTCGATATCGAAACCCTAGGTGTTGAGGTGATTGCCATTAAACGCTTTGAGAGCGCAGATGTGGTGGCCAGCTACACCTATTTAGATAAGTCTGAAGACTATCGAATTGATGAGGTAGACGCGAGCTTTTACGCGCTTAACTATCCGCCGCATCGCGCCACCCTTGGGGTGGTGTGGTTTGCAACCGATACGGTTGAAGTGCGCATTGACAACGAGTGGCGGAAACAAGAAACCAATGCGCTTAGAAACGGCGATGACTCTGCGTTTTTCTCACATGTCACTTTCACATATTCACCTGCTCAGGTTGAAGGGTTAAGCCTGGTATTGGCAGTCGATAACTTGTGGGATGAGCGCTTTGAAGAAATCCCAGGAACGCCGGGTCGCGGCGACCAATATTCTGCCACTGTTACCTATTTTTGGTAAGGACGGCGCAATGACAGTTAATTCTCCTCATACCTTGGACGATTTTGCTGGACGATGGACGCTAACGCGCAAAATCATCCAGCGAAATGGCGATGTATTTACCTTTTCTGGCGAGGCTGAATTCAGCTCGCTGGAAGGCAGTGTACAAAAAGAAAAAAGCGGCTTGGCGTATTACGAAAAAGGCGAAGTAACTGCGCCTAACGAAAGCGTAATGCCCGCAGAACGTCGGTATTTCTGGCAGCAGCCTCAAACGGGTTTATTTGAAGTGTTGTTCGACGATGAACGTTATTTTCATTCTTTCAGTGCGACCAACCCAAACGCTGAGCACTTGTGCGGCGATGATAATTACGTGGTGCGCTATGACTTCACAGCGTGGCCTGTGTGGCGCTCTACGTGGCAGGTCATTGGGCCGCGCAAAGACTACACCATGGTGAGTAAGTATAGTCCTGCGTAGTTTTGGCCTTTTTGAGGCTTATAATTGTTTCTGCTTCTCAGCGTGTTGATGAGACATCCAAAGTGCAATAGCAATGATGACACCGCCAAGAAGCAGGCGAGAAAAGTCGGTGTCTTTTTGCCAAAGCAGTAAATTAACCACAAGCCCCGCAGGAATAAGTGCGTTATTCATAATAGCCAACGTACCACCAGAAACGGCTAGCGCCCCCTGGTTCCAAAAGTAGTATCCAAGCCCTGATGCCGCAATACCCAACCACAGTAGCACTCCCCACTGCTCGGTATTTTGCGGTAGTTGACTTGGGTTGCCGAAAAGGAAAAAAGCGGGCAAGGCTACAACTAACGCGCCTAAATAAAACCACGCGAATACGTTGTGATAGGGTACTTGAGCTGTAAAAGTCGAGGTCAGCTTTTTATAACCCACTTGTCCTAATGCAAAGGAAAGATTAGCACCCTGAACAATAGCAAAACCAAACCAGTAGTTATCAGTCACGCCATCAAAGCGAATTATGGCTGCACCTGCGGTGGCAATAAGTGCGCACAATAAATAAAACGGGGTAAACCGCTTAAACAGGGCGTCGTTCAAAATGGCGACATAAAGCGGCGTAAAAATAGTGAAAAGCAACACTTCTGGCACGCTTAAAAACAAAAATGCGTGATAGAAGAAGATGTACATCAGCCCTAATTGCACAGCACCTAAACTGGCCAGAATCACCTTTTGTTTAAGGTTCAATAATGCCGGCCTAAGGAAAGGAAGGAAGACCAGTGTGGCGAGCACAATGCGTGTCAAAACAGCAAAATAACTGTCTACTGAGCCAGCCAAAAACTCGCCTATGAGCGAAAAGGAAAATGCCCACAGGACAGTAACTGCTATTAAATAAAACACACGCTATGCTTCTTTGTAAGTTCAACCGCAGCGTAAAATAGGCCATCGCCGCTCGTATATCAATAGTTAGCTTACCCTCTATCAACACTCGCTTCAGAAGTTTGTGTAACAGCGGAAGTTTCGCAATCGTTTGGAATAGTGCAGGCGCGACTTTCTGGCGAAAGGGAATGACCTATTAATACAGGGTACAGCCAAGCGCCAAAGCATGCTCCACATATAGGCGCTACAATAGGCACAATAAAGTAGGGGATGTCTTTCGCCCCATCAAGCGCATACTCCCATCCCGCAATATAGGAAAAAAGCTTAGGACCAAAATCGCGAGCTGGGTTCATGGCAAAACCGGTCAATGGCCCTAAAGAAGAGCCAATGACAGCAATGACAATACCAATTAGTAGCGGATTCATGGCTTCACGGGATGCGCCGTTATTTTCATCTCCCAATGCCAGTATTGCGAACATCAAAACTGCAGTGATAACGAACTCAACGCCAAAGGCTCCCCAAAATGAAAGGGCTTTGTGGGGAAAAGTAGAGAAAATACTTGCCGTTGTCAGAGCGTCTACACTATCGCGCGAAAGGTTATGAGTAAGTTCATAATCTATAAAAAGTTGATGATACAACCCGTAGATAAGTGCAGCAGCAGCGAATGCCCCAAAAAGCTGGGAAAGAATGAAGGGGACAACTTTGTGCTTTTCGAAACCGTGAAAAAGTGCAAGCGCAATAGTTACCGCTGGGTTGATATGTGCACCGGAAACGCCGGCAGTACAATAAATGGCAACAGCGACGCCAAACCCCCAGACAATACTGATTTCCCATTGACCGAACGAGGCGCCTGTTAATACCAATGCTGCAACGGCACCAACACCGAAGAATATCAGAATTGCCGTGCCTATGAATTCAGCAACACACTGGCGGAAAAGCGTTGGTTCCGTGAGAGGTAACATAATTCTTCCTTTTAATCTTTAACCAGTACAACGCATTGATCAGAAAAAGAAGCGACAGAGCTATGTCATGAAGAATGAAAGCTGAAACCGTTTTATGTTGGTGCATTAGTGCATTAACCGTTCATTCAACTAACAGGCCGTTAGGTTCTAATTCTGATGCAGCTTCCCATGTACATTTAATAGGAATGCATCATAAAACGAACATAAACGAACTGCAAATGAGCAAAAACGAATATTTGTCGTTCTTGGTGTTGATACTGGTATTCAGCTTGGTATAGCAGCACCGCTGTTACCTCAGAGCGGTAATACTAAAAAAGGCCAGTCTTAGTGGAGTACGGATAGCTCAGTACTGAGGCTAGCATTTTTGTTGTCGCTATCGCCTTTTAACTCTCCAGCTTCTTCAACCAGTGCCGTCATAGCGTCAATAATATCGAGGAAGCTTGCTAGCTGCTCTGGCGTTAGACCATTAGATAAGTTTTCAATTTTATTGATAAGCTGTTTGGTAGGTAAGCGCATAGCGTCAAAATCTCGTTGTTTACATGTTTAAAATTCAGTTTCTTTAAGTATCTTTCAAGTTGCTTGCCAACATGCAAAATATTAAACTCCTGGCGCTTTCTTGCCTTGCTAATTGAGTTCAGATCTATTTTGCAGTGAAGGCGGAGCTCACAAGTGTGTGTTTACGCGAAGATGAACGGGTTCTTATTGCTTCAATTGAGATCCAATGTCATTGTAGAAACATCAGCATGTTCAATGTTTATGACAGAAATCTACAGCTAAGGTAAGCAGGCTCTATTATGGCAGATACAAAAAGACGACAATTTTTAGCAACCGCAGGAGCGTTTGCTTCGCTATCTGCATTGCCTGCTATGGCGCATTCGTCCCGCATCACAAACGCTGAGTTACCACCTATCCTTCATATGGTTTACTTCTGGCTGAAAGATCCAACGTCAACAGAAGATAAGCAAAAGCTCATTGCTGGTTTGCAAACGTTGCGTGCTATCCCACAAGTTCACTCGCTTCACATTGGTGTGCCTGCCAATACACTAAAGCGTGACGTGATAGATAACTCGTTTGACGTGTCTGAACTTATGCTATTTGAAAGTGTTGAAGCGCAAGATGAGTACCAGCGTCATCCTATTCACAAAAAGTTTGTGGAAGAGTGTTCTCATTTATGGCGTGAAGTGGTGGTGCGAGATTCTGTTTCGGTGTAATTCTTAATTTGCCGTGAGAACTTTTTACCCTTTTACCGAATAGTATGGCATTCATCGCGTACTAAAGGCGAGTCCTCAGTCTAGACGCTTTTAAAGCGTGGTATGATGCCGCTTAGAAAATTCCGGTACACAAACTAAAGAGCTATTAAAGGACAAAAAATGCCGCACATTCGCGCAAGAGGTATCGAGCAATCAGTGTTAGAAGAGGTTGCAGGTTCTATCGTTGAACAGTTTGCCAAACTGACCGACACCCCTAACGATCATTTCACAGTAGAGCACATTGCGAGCCATTTCATTGTGGCCGGTGGAGCCTCTTCGGCTTATCCGTTTATAGAAGTTTTGTGGTTTGATCGCGGGCAGGATGTCAAAACTGCAGTGGCTCACGTTATCAATACTGCGCTTCGCCCCTTCGTAGGAGAGGATAAGGACATCACCGTTTTATTTGAAGATCTCAACGGTAACGATTATTACGAGAATCGCGAACATTTCTAGCGTTTGTATGTCTCGTTAAGCTCCTGCAGAGCAAGATTATCTAGTCCTTCTTCATTGCTACTTATCTCTTTCCATCTTTTTAAAGGTTCATCATGTTCTTTGAGCGCGTTTCACATCGTCCACTGTTTTTAAACGTGGCTTTTTACTGTTGACCACGCTGAAAAATAGACTAACTAAGCATGTTCACTTTGCCTCAATTCCATCAGTTCCCATTAGAACCAATGTGCCTATACATTCCAGCCTTTCTTTAATCGCGAGTACAGGTAGCGCCATACGCACAGGGCAAAAACGATAAACGCGCTGTCTATAATGAGCGAGTTCATGACTAACGAACTAGGGTAGTGAACAGCAAAGTGAGTAATTGCCAATACAACTAACAAGGCGGCGAGACAATTCAACAGCACCAGGTGAGTTTTCATAAGCACTTTTTGCATTATTGAAGCGATAAGAATAGCTGTCAATGTTACCCAGAAAACAGGTTTTGTGGGCAGCGCCAGCGTTAATTCTAACAATGCAGCCCAAATAAATGCGATAGGCGTGCCCCACACGAAACCCAGCCAAAGCTGGTTTAAGGCATCTTGTTTAGCGCGTTTTGCCAGCCACAAGTTTATGCCGGTGACAGAAATAATGGTTAACGCGAACCCCATTAATCCGAAGAATATCTTCATTGCTTCTGGACCAAAGTGGCCGAAGTGTATGCGATATACAGAAAATATCGCTTGTTGGCCAGCATCACCATCTGAATAACCGACTTTATCGATGTATTGTCCACCGGCATCAAAGCGGTATTGTTCTGAATAGATGAGCTTATCCAAGTGCTGCGAGCCGAGCAGAATATACTGATTGTCTTTGGTCGCGTTTTCCAAAGTAACAAAAATGGGCTGGGTATTGGGCTCCATTTTCATTATGTCGGTCAGCGCTTTTTCTATATTCGCAATGGCTGGCTGATGTTCAAGCTGAATTGATGAACCATAGATGTCGGCAAACAGATCAAGCTTGTTTCCTTCATATAAGGTATCGGCATAAATGGACGTTAAAAACGACGCTAAACCAAAATAAACGCCGGTTAGCGCAATCATCAAGTGAAAAGGTAAGCCCCACACGCTCATTCTATTGTGTAAGTCGCCTTGTGTAAGCTGCTCGTTGTTGCCTGTTCGCAAGCGAAAGGCATCTTTAAAAATACGTCTGTGAGCAACAATGCCAGAGATAATCAATGCACTCAAAATAGCACCCAAAACACTGACGGCCATCATTCCGATGTCTTCTGGCAAATGCAGGGCGGTGTGTAAATCAACGATTAAATCAGTAATAGGGGTTGTGGATGGTTCACTTAATTCACCGATTGGAGAAATATTCCAATACTCACCGTCTGCACTAATGCGTGCGCGTGGCAAATCGTGCGTAGGCAAGCGAATGACAATGTTTCCCTGTGTTTGACCCTCTTTTATTGTGAGAAAGCGTTCATAAGCATTTTGAATGCTGCCAGGGGTGTAATCTAGATTATCTGCAATATGGGGTTGTTCCCACCGCAGAAGTTCTTGAGAGAAAACAGATAAAGTGCCTGAAAAGCACACCCAATACATCAACACACTAACGGCTAGTCCTAACCAAGCGTGACTTTTTAAGGCGCTTTTATTTGCGCTGGGAGAAATAGAAATACTCATTTTATATACTATACAAGTAGAAGTAACTTAACGCGCTAAGTACACTCAACACCCCAACCGGGCGCCATAGTTTACTGTCTGCACACAGCCAGTATGCGCCACATCCCCATAATAGAGGCATGGTGTAAATTCCCAGTGCAATCTGGTTTACTTTGCTCATGCTAAGCGCTGTTGTCCACACTACGGTAACTAACATGGCGCAAATAGCACTTAAAAACACACTGCCAAGTAGTTTTACAAGAGCGTTAAAAGCAATAGCGGTAGACGGGGTAGTCAATCCAGATGCGAACGGTAAATCGACGCGCTTTACATCTTTACTTATTCGTTGTCGGGCGAGATAAATCCAACTCCATGCTTGTAACGAGAAAGCGACCACGGCGTAGCAGGTACCTAATTCAGGGCCGTACTCTGTAACCCAAAGGCTTAAACTCGCCAGCATTAACAACAATGCCGAGAGTTTAGCTATACGTTTAAAGGCGATCTGTGTGCTTTGCCAAGCGCGGTAAAACAAACCTATCGCCAATGCGCTGCCTAAAAAGGCAGCGATTGACAGCAGCATAACTTAATCCGTTAAAAATTGAATGAAGCAGACAGTCTGAATGTCCGAGGTTCACTTAATACAAGGTAGTTTGAGCCAGGGAAGCCGCCTACCGACGCCCAGTAATTATTGTCAAAGACGTTATCTACACGAGCGCGAAGTGTGATGTCGGTCATTCCTGCAAGGAAGCTGTAACGAACGCCTAAATCGAAACGATTAGATGCATCGACTTCAAGGCTATTGTCGGCACTGGCATATTGTTTCGAGGTATAGGCCGCACGTGCATCGACAGTAAGCCCTGGAAGGGCATCAACATCCCACTCAAGATTAATGTTTGCTTGTAAATCAGGAACACCAATGGCCGTTTTGCCATCTAGTGTACCGTCTTGAGTTTTCGTCATTTCCGCATCGAGCCAAGTGAATCCGCCCAAAACACGTAAATTTGAAGTTGGCATGCCAAATACGCTTAACTCAAGCCCTTGGTTTTGCTGTTCACCATCGGTACTGAAAACATTGTCTTCAACAATTGAGCTTTGCTTTGAGGTGTTGAAAACACTCAATGAACCACCGTATTGGCCAGCATCATATTTCACACCTACTTCTATTTGCTCGGCGCTGTATGGGTCAAAAACTTCACCCGCGTTGTCAATTGGTTCACCACCGCTTGATGCAGGCGCTACCTCACCAGGAAGCAGTCCCTCGATATAGTTGGCGTAATAAGACACCTGTTCTGACGATTTATAAACAATGCCCACAACCGGCGTGAATTGAGATTCGTCGTAGCCTGACAACTCATCACCTGTATTGTAATCAAAGGTGCGGGTTTCAATGTTTTGTACACGGCCACCAAGGGTTAATAGAACTTTTCCATCGTTAAACGAAATCATGTCTGCAAGAGCAAAACTTGAAAGGTCTGTTTTTTCTGTGATTAGTGGATTGCTAAGATCGCCACCAATAAAGAAGTCAGCATCGGGCATGGTTGCCGTTACCGGATTATAAATATTTCCAGCAAAGCCGCTAAAATCAGAAAACGCATAGGCATTTTCAGATTCTAGAGAAAAGGTTGATGCAGACGTAATGATCGTGTGTCCCACGCTTGCGGTTTTGAATTCGATATTTAGGCCCACTTCACCTGAGCGAATTTCATCATTTCGAACGTTATCAAAACGGTAAGCTGAAAAGTCGCCATTTGCTTCTGCCTGTCTAGGGTTAGCAAAGACATTATCTTCTTCACCCGATCTGAAACCATACGCCGCCCATGCAGTGATATTGTCGGTAAAATCGTATTCTCCACGAACCGCACCGAAAAATTGACGCTCGTTAGTGTAAGTCCACTCTTGGGCAAAATTGGTGTCGCTGTCAGGCGCTTCTGGAATTGCACTGCCAGGAGTGACTGCAGGGCGTGGTGAGTCAACCTGATGGTCTTGGTAGCCCAAATCCAAAGAAAGACGGAAGTTATCGCTATCGTGATCAATGCCAATAGCAGCAACGCTCAATTCACGATCTTGGTTATCGATACTTGTTTCGCCGCCTCGTTGTACAAAGTTAGCTCTTATGCCTGTACTTTGACTGTCGTCGCCAAATCTGCGGCTTACATCTGCTGCGCCATACCAATGTCCTTGAGACTCGTATCCAAGCGTTACACGGTTTAATGGGTCATCGCCCGCGCGCTTAGGCACTATATTTACCGAACCACCTAAGCCGCTCCCTCCCGGTGCTGCGCCGTTTAGAAATGCACTGGCGCCACGGAAAACCTCAACGCGTTCTGACAACTCTGCAGCAACATATTGGCGAGGTAAAACACCGTACAATCCGTTGTAAGTCATATCGTCAGAATAAACGGGAAACCCGCGCATTACGTATAGTTCTTGAAAATTACCGAAGCCTTTTGCCACACGAACCACCGGATCGTTTTGCAACACATCGGCGATACTTCTTGCTTGCTGTTCCCTTATGATGTCTGCGGTAAAGTTGGTGCTTGCGAATGGAGAGTTCATCATGTCGAGATTACCTAAAATACCCGCGCGACCACCGCGAGATACTTGGCCTCCTGCAAAGCTATCTCGTAATTCAACCTGAGATGCATCAACAGTAATATGCTCAATGTCATCATTATTATTTTTTTCTGTTTGTGCATATACAGGCGCGCCTGCATACGACAGGCCGATCATCACGGCCAAGGCACTTTTAAGCAAATTCATGGGAGCTCCAAAAATCAAAAGACAACGAATATGATAACTATTTTCATTTTAAAAAGGCAGGATATGTTCCTTTAAAATATGCATTTCGTCTTTTATTTGAAGAGGACTATCGTGCTTTGTGCCTAGATTTTAGGTAAAAGTCCGCACACGCTGCTATCCATGCAACGTGGTTGAGGGGGAGAAGAGAGTGAAATTATTTTGACTCGAGAAGTCTTATCCAGTGATCAAATACGCCCAGATTCTCAAGTATGATCTTAAAACACATTAGAATAGGCACGGCGAGTAAAACGCCTACCACACCCCATAGCCAACCCGTTATTGCTATCCAAATTATGATTATTAATGGGTTAAGCTGCATACTTCTTCCTAGCACCGCAGGCGTGATGAGTTGTGATTCAATAATATTCAATACTAAAAACAGACCCGCAGGCAGAAACGCACTGCTGGTAAGCCCAAACTGCACAAGCCCAACTACCAGCAATACCACGCAGCTCGCCACACCACCCAAGTAGGGGACAAAGTTCATCAGCGCAACCAGTGCTCCCCAAAGTAACGCATCATCTATTCCTAAATAGTAAAACACGCCTGCTGTAGCTAGCCCTAAGCAAGAGTTTATGATGCTGATGGTGACGATATACGAAGACAGCTCCCGTTGAATTTGATCTACCAATACCAGCGTTCGTCGCTTGTTGGTAACAATGGGGAAGTCTCTTACAAAAACATTGAATAGGTTGGGCCCAAAAACCAACAAGAAGAAAATTAAAACGATACAGGCGAGCACCTGTGCCAGTAAAAATGGCGCGTTACTGAAGAGTGTGAGCCCAATATCTATTCCGCTTTGTTTAATTTTGTCCGTCACAGAGTTTGTGTTGTCTTGTGATGGAGAAAGTTCAGGTGACTTTTCATCGTCACCAAACCAGCTAAAGAATGAACGTTCTTTTTCAACGGGTTCAGCTGGAGGCGTTGCATAAGCGTCGATGTTGCTGCTTATCTCTTCAATTTCTTTGGATATCTCGGCAGCAATTTTGGGGAGAGATTGCATCCAGCGTTCTGCCGGCTCAGCAAGCTCTATACCTAAAAATGTAAACGGCGCGACCAGCAAAACAATCAGGGCTCCTGCTGACAGTGTGCGAGGTATGAATAACTTGCGTGCGAATGCGACAAGAGGGCTCAAAAGCAAAGCTACAAAGGCGGAAAAGAAAAGAGGAACAAGTAAAGACTTGGCAAGGTACAACGTATAAATGACAGCAAAAATCACAAGAATATTTAGTAGTCTGGTTTGTTGGGCTATTTTGGGGAACTTCCCAGCATACTTCCCGTTCCCTTTATCTTGATTCGAGCCAGCGTTGTCCATGTCTTAGCCTTGGTAGAAAGTGATCTTGGTAGAGCTTTTACTTGTAACAGCGTAAGTGTTACGAAAATTTAATCATTTAAGTTCACTTACCGCACCGCTAGAGAAGTCGCTTTGTACTGCTTAACGTAAATCGTTAGCTTACCCGTTTTAAGTAGAGTACCCAAATTAGCCAGTAAACCGGAAAAGGCCCATGACGTAGTAGACGCTACCGCTGAAAAGCTCAACGTTTTAATTGCCGATGATAATCAAGATGCCGCTATTACCATGGGATGGATATTGGAGACAAAAGGGTGTCAGGTTCAAGTAGTGGAAGATGGGCCATCCGCATTAAAGGCTGTCGCGTCTTTCACGCCCGATTTAGTGTTGTTGGATATCGGCATGCCGGGTATGAATGGTTAAGAATTATGTACGGCACTTCGTCAAAATCGTGCGTTAGCTGACGCTGTATTTGTGGCGCAAACGGGGTGGGGACAACCATCGCACATCCAGCGTTCGAAAGAAGCTGGATTTGACCATCACCTTGTTAAACCTTTGGATTTGAGCGACCTTGAACCTATCGTGGCAGAAGCTTGGCGAGCAAAGCGCAAACAGTAAATTATGTTGTCGATAAAAGTGAGCTGCTTTTCGTCTGATTTTGTTGTAAATCGTTTCGCGTTACCAAACGGCACGATGCGCCATAGAGCTTTAAAGCTGTATTGGTTGTCAGCTATAAACCTTCGATGGTGTTACAGGTAACACATTCGATAATATCGCAACGGTGTTGTGATCTTTCTGAGTAAGAAAGGTACTACTAAAACCATGCACGGATTAATTTCTTAATGGAGAGTACTAATGCCCCGCATTACTCGTCGTCACTTCCTTCAATTGGCAGGTTCAGGTTTGCTGGTTGCGCACAGTCCTTATTTACTGGCACAGCCTTCGAAAAAGAAAATAGGCGTGGCGCTGTTAGGGTTGGGCAATTACAGCACAAATTTACTCGCCCCTGCCTTACAGGACACTAAACACTGTGAATTACGGGGGATAATCACGGGGAGCGAGAGTAAGATCCCGCAGTGGCAGCAAAAGTACGGCATTAAAGACAGTAATGTGTACACGTACAGCACCATGGCAGATATTGCGAACAATGACGATATTGACGTTATTTACGTTGTAACGCCTACTGGCACACACAAGGACTTTGCGGTACAAGCCGCAAATACCGGAAAGCATGTGTGGTGTGAAAAGCCAATGGCTATGGATAGCGAGGAATGCCAAGCTATCATAGATGCGTGTAACAAAAATGGCGTGCAGTTGTCGATAGGCTATCGCATGCAGCACGAACCCAATACTCGCACTTTTCATCAGTATCTTGAAACTAAGCCGTATGGAAACTTGACCGCGGTATCGAGCTTCGCTGGTTATGCAGGACAAGGAAGAGCGCCTGACAACTGGCGAATGAAAAAGCACATGGGCGGCGGTGCACTCTATGATATGGGCGTTTACGCGATAAACGGCGCACGCTTTTTAACGGGCCGTGAGCCATTAGCGGTAACGGGAAGTCATCCACCACAGCGCTTTCCAGAGACGTTTACTGAGGTTGATGAAACGACCTTGTTTACGATGGATTTTGGCGACGGACTAGTGGCCGATTGCGGTACCAGTGTAGTGAAAGGGTTTAACCATTTTAAAGCTGATTGTGAAAAGGGCTGGTATCAACTTAAACCCATGCAGAGCTACAGCGGGGTAACGGGCACCACGTCTGATGGAAAAACGCTGGCTCCTATAAACGGTATGCAGCAAACGCTGCAAATGGATAACGATGCACTGGCCATATTACATGGACGACAACCTATGGTGACTGGCAATGAAGGTCTGGCCGATATCCGCATTGTGAACGCTATATTTAAGGCGGCGAGAACAGGGGAAACGGTAGCGTTGTAAGGCGCTTTTGCGCGAATACGCTACCGGACAGGGAATGCCATTTGCTCATTTTGCGACTGGGTCTACCAGACTTTTGTGTCTTAGCTACCGTTCATCAAGAAGGTTAATTAGCGCTTCCAAGTCCTTTTTGTCAGCTAATTCACTAAACCATTGGGATATTTCCGTCGCCTGAATTAGCCCCATTATTGCCCCCAATACAAAACCGCGGTGCACGTTGTCGCCCCCCACGTTGGTGTTCGCAATCAACGCCTTCTTAGGCGTATCAGCATAACGGTAAGCGAAGTACAAAACGGCGGGCCACGCGTCTGAGATATAACACGCTGGCGAATACATACGCCCAACAATCTCGATATCGCTTTTGTTTTTTGCCGCTATCTCAGCCAAATTCGTGTGCGCAGATTTACGGGCAATATCTTCTAAAATGGCCTTGGGTGATTCACCTTCGCGATGCACTAATTTGTAGATTAACTCAACATAGAAATCGCACACCGATGCTAAAGACTCATCCGGGTGAGTTAAATAAAGGTGACTACGACACAGGCGTTTGATGTCCTCAAGGGCTGTGCTTTTGCTTGCTTCTACTACCGCCAAAGGTGTTACCGACACAAAAGCGCCTATTGAAGCCGTATCATGTGTAGCCGCCCCACATTTGTGTGCTGGAGTACCTTGTTCTAAGTTCGCAAAAAAGCCTCTGTGATATGACTCAGCGTATGTGTCAGGGTGTTTGGGTTCATCAGCGCGCATAAAGCTAATATATTGAGTTAAAAACTCGTTTTCGTCATACCCTTTAAGTGCGCATGATAAAACGATACGCGCGCAATGCGCATTGAGTGTATTTTCTCCCGCTTTCATATCATGATGGTAATGAATGTTGTTCTTACCCCAATACTGCCTTTTACCTTTGAGAATAACGTCGCCCACTATCTCTTTTTGATTCGCAGATGCCTTATTCGCGCGCCCACCTTGCTGCGTGGAATGTAGCGACATTATTGAAGACGGATGAAATGATGGCGCATCTTCAAATTGCTCTACCCCTAACGGAAACGCCTTATATATATCTGCCGGGTTGTAATACCAATGTACCGGCATAGCCAAGGCGTCGCCGATAAACGCGTTCTTAAGCGCCGCTTTTGCTCGTTTGATTGACAGTGAAGACATTACTTTAAGCCTACCTCTTATGCAGTACTGTGCGGGATTGAATAATCAAGTACCTTTAAATTACGCACTGTAGGTCGAAAATGATCGTTCTAATGCTCATCGAAAAGCGACTTGTTGCGGATATATTTTCGCATGTAGTGATAGGTAATTGGGCGTAACAACCAGCTGTGAAGCGACATCAAAAAGCGTTTATGGGTAGGCGTGTTTTCGTAAATTTTATCATCGTGCAGCCACAGCATCTTGCCAACGTGCCAGAAGTAAAAAGGGAAGGGCGGCATAAAGGTTATTACATCTAAATCGCAGCAAATGCGATACGTTCTTTGGTGTAGCGTGTAGTGCTTATACCAAGAGCGCGTGCCCACTGCGGGCTGCCCGAAAGTCACTACCCTTTTTACTGACTTTGCGTATAAACGCTCAAAGTAATCAGCCATTAATACCGCTACTGCGCCGCCGGACGAATGGCCAATGAATGTAAAGCGCTTGCCTTGCTGCCTAAGTGGTTCAAGCACTTTTACAAGTAGCTCTCTAAGTGGTAATGCTTCATTGGATGCCTTAGTGCTGGAATACATAGGTTGAGCCAGTAGCCGCGCAAACCCCCAGTGGACCCAGAATTTTCTGTTTAACTGATTGAGTTTGTTTGGGATGAAGAATAAATTCGCTAGCCAATCTCTTACTCCTAATGAGCCGCGAAAAACGATAATGACCTCTTTTTTATTTTCGACCCACAAGATTCTTACGCTCATTCTGCCGTACTTATCGACTAGCTGGCGTTCATAAAACGGATCTAAGATTTTTTGGTATTGCTCGTCGGCATCAGGGTAGGCGAGTTGGCAGAGAATGGCATATCTTTCATATTGATAGCGTTTCAATTTCTTCATGAAAACTCGTATTGGAGCATTTAGCGTTTTTGAAGCTGAGCCGTTGAAGACTCTTTCACTGAATACTTCACGCTACAGGGAGTTTATTTCAGTGTTATGACGGGGCGCGTCATTTTTCTTTAACTTGCTCAGAGTAAAGCCCCTTTTCACGGCAATACTCACTTAACTCAAACTCGCTCAATGCTGCTGTTTCTAAAACAATTGCGAACTTTTGCTCTGGTGACTAACCTTCTGAACTATTGCTACCTGCCAAACTAGAACCTGCTTGTAAATACTTATCTCGCCATGAATACAAAATAGATAAGTTGATACTCTCTAGCTTTGCGAATTGGCTTAATGATAAGCCACTTTCAACCAGCTTTCTAATGACGGTTTTCTTATGGTCTTCAGGATAATGCTTCACTAATAACTAACTTACCGCTCCTGTTATATTTTTATGAAAAACTGAGGCGACAACTATCCTGACACAGGGGGTATCGGGGAAAGCCTAAAAACGTGATGTTCCATAGCGACCAGGGATGTCATTACACGAGCCGAAAATTCCGTCAGCTAATTTGGCGGTATCGCTTAACACAAAGTATGAGTCGCAGGGGAAATTGTTGGGATATAGCCCGATGGAACGCTTTTTCAGAAGTCTCAAACCGAATGGGTTCCAACTACTGGTTACCGGAATTTTGCTGAAGCAAAGCAGAAGATTGGTGATTACATTTATGGCTATTACAGCCGACTGAGACCGCATTCATACAACGGTGGTCTAACACCGAATGAATCGGAGAAACGTTATTGGAATAGCTACAACGATGTGGCCAAAATGACTTGACCACTACAAGCTAAGTATCAGTTTGATTATTAACCAGCATGCTAAACTTGCGATGGCGTCATTTTCATTTTTGCCCATTCGGCAAATTCTTGATAGGTACAGCAATCGGAGAATCCCTTCCCATCACCTTCAACCACCCTATATATAAGCAAGTACTTATGCTTGCAATTATGTTTTCTTTCGTCTACAACCTGACGAACAGACCATAAACGCCCAGGTTGGTTATTTGTGTAGAATGCGCCCATTTCGAGCTCAAAACCGGCTATTAATTCTTCGTGTAAAATCGTATCAGCTAAGTCAATGATATGTTTAATTTGCTCGTCACTGGCATCAATAACCAATTCTGACCGGTTGATTGCCTCATGGATATGTCGCATTTTTATACGTCTCGTGTCAGGGTTATAGCCTATCCCCTTATATCGCATAAGACTTTGCGGGTAACGCCGCCAGTGAAAAAGATTGTTGAACAGTATCGCAACAGCAAACAGAATCATGCAGTTGATAATAGTTGGAGTGAGCACGTACCAATAACTTAAATCCGTTATCGCAGACCCACCAATTACAGCTGCCAAAGCGGTAGCACCACCTGGAGGATGTAATGAGCGAGATAGGTGCATAATAAATATCGAAAGCGACACTGCTACCGGAGCGGCAATAAAGAGATTTTCAATGTATTGTGCACTTGTAACGCCGACAATAGCAGAAAGAACATTGCCAGCGAAGAATGCCCATGGCGTCGATAGCTGGCCATGAGGAACAGCAAAAAGAAGGACCGTTGACGCTCCCATGGATGGTAAAATTGCCGCTGCTCCCTCCGTGCCTAGCAACCATGTTGTAAGAAAAAAGCATAAAAATATAGCTAGCATTCCACCGATAGTGGCAACGACTTTTTCTGATACAACTACGTTGTTTTGAAAACCCCAAAACCGTTTTAGTGTATTTAACATATATTCCTTTGTAAGGTCAGATATAGGAAACGTATAGACAATATCTATAATTTCTGTGAACGAAAAGCTACGTTCTTATCTTTTTCACTAGGGTGATATTAAGGCGCTTCGCCAGTCTGACAAGATTTGCACGGTCCATTGACAGAGATCTGGCTGCCTTAGACCAGTTGTTTTCTGCGTTATGCAATGCCTTGATAATGAGTTGACGTTGAAATTTATCTGTTGCTTCCCGTAAGTCGGTATGGCTATCGGTCTCGAAACATACGGTGGACGAATCTGTGTCTTTACTTGTTAAAGAGTCTGAAGACACGGTTAAACCGGTAATGTCAGATGGCTCAATTATTGTATTTCCGGTTGGATTCTTCTCTCGAGCATAAAGTGCTGCGCGTGATATTACGTGCTCTAACTCTCTTACATTTCCCGGCCAGTGATAAACTGTCAGTTTATAAATTGCTTCTTTAGCCAGTATCAACTTTTGCAGTCCCAGACTTCGCCGCATTTTCTCTGCAAAATAGCCAGCCAGAAGCGGAACATCGCTTTGTCTGTCTCTGAGAGGCGGGACATATATCGGAAACACTATGAGACGATGATAAAGATCGGCCCGGAAGCGTTTATTTTGAACTTCATGCTCTAACTCTCTATTCGTAGCAGCAATAATTCTAACGTCCACTTTTCGACTCTTATCCTGACCGACCACCTGGATTTCCTGATTCTGTATTACTCTCAACAATGTACCCTGAACTTCAAGCGGAAGCTCTCCAATTTCGTCCAGAAATAATGTTCCGCCATCAGCAAGTAAGAACTTACCATCGCGGTCGTTTGCGGCACTGGTAAACGCACCTTTCACGTGGCCGAAGAGTTCACTTTCTATCAGATGAACAGGAATAGCAGCGCAATTTACATATACGAGCGGTTTATTCCGCCGGTTTGATTGATAATGTAGCTCACGGGCAACAAGTTCTTTGCCCACACCAGTTTCACCTTGCACCAAAATTGTGAGGTCGGACGAAGCTGCCAGTCGAATGGTCTGCTTTAATTTTTTTGTCGTAACACTATTTCCTATCATTTCTTCACCCTGATGATGCTCAGAGCTATTCTCATTCATTGTCCGTAATACATGCTGAGTATGAGTCTTCTGTTTATTTAACTCTCTGATATATAACGCAGCATATAAAAGCCGGGCTGCCAGCCTGGACAGTGTGTCAACTGAAGCGGCATCAAGCGCATCATACTCATTAGGTTCCAGGCTATCGAGAGTAAGTACACCTAGCAACGTTTCATCTTTATATAAAGGAATTCCCATACAGGAATGTACGTTCATATTATGGTTATGACTTGCAATCATTCCATCATAGGGGTCTGGTAACGGCGAATCAGCTGAAAAGCGAGTGACCGCCCTCGTGCTACAGATTGCTTTTAAACGTGGATGTTGCTCTAAAATAAACCGTCGCCCCATGACGTCATCGGACAACCCTCTTTGCGCAACGGGAACAAGTGTCTCGTGTCGAAAAATCAATAGTGCTACAGCATCTGCTTTAATAGTTGCACAAACCGCAGAAATCAAACTTTCATAAAAACAATTCATCGAAACTGCGGCGGACAGATCAAGGGCAAAGTTAACCAAACTAAATTGAGATATTTTACTCATGAGACCATTTTATATTAACACGAAGCATAGGTCATTATGACACAAACGATCCTAATTAGCTCATTAAGTGATGAGTCATTTTGACACATATCTTAAAGTGTTATTCGTAACACATTGATACTAAGTGAAATAAAATTTGGCACACGAGTCGCATTACTCATAGCTACCAAATACTTAACGTCATTAAAGGTATGTTAATGCTTACTCAAACTCATATAGATACTGTCAAAGCGACCATTCCACTACTTGCTTCGGGAGGAACCGCAATTACCGAACATTTTTACGCCCGAATGTTCTTACATAATCCTGAGCTTAAAAATATATTTAACATGACGCATCAAAAAACAGGTCGTCAGCCAGCGGCTCTATTTAATGCGATAGCTGCATACGCTGCCAACATAGATCAGTTAGAGCTACTGACAGATGCCGTTATGCGTATTGCACACAAGCATACCAGTTTTAATATCCAGCCCGAACAGTACGCAATAGTGGGACATCATCTGATTGAGACATTGAGAGAATTGGCTCCGGACGCGTTTACTCCTGATGTTGAAGAGGCATGGACAGCTGCATATGGTCAATTAGCAGACATTTTCATTAAAGTTGAAAGTGAATTGTATCAACAAAGAGCTGCTGTAAAGGGGGGCTGGTCTGGCTTCAGAGCCTTTTCTGTCGTCTCAAAAGAGACCGAATCCGAACTCGTAACCAGTTTTACCTTAATGCCCGTCGATGGCGGTAGTGTTATCGATTATAAACCGGGCCAGTATTTAGGAATAAAGGTGCATCCTCATGGTAGTGAGCATGATGAAATAAGGCAGTATTCACTATCAACTGCCGCGAATGGAAAATCCTATCGCATTAGTGTTAAACGGGAAGGCCTGGGTGAAATGTGTGGTGTAATGTCTAATTATCTTCATTTAAAAATAAATGTTGGCGATGAAGTCTTGGTCATGCCCCCTGCCGGGGACTTTTATCTAAAACAACTTGATACTCCGGTTATATTGATTTCTGCAGGTGTGGGTCTGACGCCTATGCAAGCGATGTTAGATTCTTTAGTAAAAGAGAACTTCGCACATCCGGTGACCTATCTTCACGCATGTAAAAATCGAAATCAGCATTCTTTCAAAGAACATGTTGAGAGTGTTAAGAATACTCTCAACCTGCAGTCGCACACGTGGTATGAAAATGACGTTAGCAGTAGTAAAAATGAAACTACCGGAAGAATGAAAATAGAAGACGTTAAAGGTTCTTTACCACTGAAAGAGGGCGAGTTTTATCTCTGTGGACCTTTGCAATTTATGCTTGCTATCAAGCATGAATTATTAGCCTTGGGCGTCAGTCAATCGCGAATCAATTATGAATTATTCGGACCGCATCAAGAAGTTTAATCAAGTTTCAACGATGATTGACGCCAATAAACTCTTTGATAAATTAGCCAAAAAAACACTTTAAAGAATAAAATATTGCTCATGGCGAAAAAATCAGAACTTTTCACTGCTAATTCCATAAATACGGAGCGTTATAATCTTAAAAGTTCTTGTTATTTTTTTATTAAGTATTAGTATCAGTGACAGCAATGAGGAAATCATGACTAAGCACTGTAATCTCAACAAGAGCATTTTACTCACCTTACCCAATTAAGCCGGATGCAGTTCTGCATTCGGCCGCCTCTTATTTATCTAAAACCAGAAATTCCGTACCGGAATAAATTAAAGCTATAGATTAAATTTATATTTCCTCACAGGAAAGGCTCTCCTGCGCGTGATTTTTAATTCAAAGAGGAAGGATTATCATGTCAAGAAAACCTAACATCACAATTTCATATGAAGACTTGAGTGATATTGAAGAACAGCTAAGAAAAATTAAATTACCGACTGAAAGGTATGACGAATTAGAAAAAGAATTAGTTCGCGCCAAAGTTGTTAACCTTAAAGATCTTGCTCCAGACGTGGTGGCAATAGGTTCTCAGGTTACATTTAAAATAAGTAAGTTTGATAAATACTTGACTAAAACACTCTGCCTTCCATTGGATATGCATAAATACGAAGACGCCATTTCAATTTTCGCACCAATTGGCTCGGCATTACTAGGCTTAAGAGCTGGTCAAAAAATTAGCTGGAATACTAAAAGTGGCGAACAACAAATTGATATATTAGAAGTAAAAAGAAAAGTCCGTTATCTCGTCTGTGATTAAAAGGTAATCATTTACAGGTTGATTTATGAATTATTTAAGTACTACTATTTCTCAGCTAAAACAAAGCAGTCCGGCACAAACTGAATTTTATCAGGCTGTAGAGGAAGTCCTGCGAACTCTGGAACCTGTTCTGGAAAAAAACAACTATTATGCGAAGCATTCAATTATACAGCGATTAGTTGAACCCGAAAGACAAATTATGTTTCGGGTGCCCTGGCAAGATGACAGCGGAAATATACAGATTAATAAGGGATACCGCATTGAATTTAATTCGGCACTTGGTCCGTACAAAGGAGGACTTCGTTTTCATCCTTCGGTCAATGCCAGTATTATAAAATTCTTAGGATTTGAACAAATATTTAAAAATGCGTTAACTGGCCTGCCAATTGGGGGGGCAAAGGAGGTGCAAATTTCGATCCAAAAGGACGAAGCGATGCCGAAATAATGCGTTTTTGTCAGTCATTCATGAACGAACTCTATCGTCATATTGGACCCAATACTGATGTGCCTGCCGGTGATATTGGTGTAGGCGCCAGAGAAATAGGCTACATGTTCGGTCAATACAAAAGACTGACCGGGAAATATGAGGGCGTGCTTACCGGAAAAGGTTTGCTTTGGGGTGGTTCGTACGCGCGAAAGGAGGCAACAGGATATGGAACAGTATATTTCGCAGATCACATGCTTAATGCACGAGGAGAAAACTTACAAGGACAACGTTGCCTCGTGTCCGGTGCTGGAAATGTCGCTATTTATGCAATGGAGAAGCTTTATCAACTTGGTGCTACTCCTATTGCCTGTAGTGACTCAACCGGTACGCTATATCATGCGCAAGGGTTGGATCTGTCTCTTATTAAGGAACTCAAAGAAAAAGAACGTACTTCGCTTTTACGTTACTTAAAGTCTCACCCCAGGGCACAGTTCATTCCGATCAGTGAATATCCTTCAGGAGGGCATACTATTTGGCGATACAAGGCAGACTTAGCGTTTCCATGTGCGACACAAAATGAGTTAACAACTCGTGATGCCGAAGCACTGGTTTCTAATGGATGCAAATTGGTTAGTGAAGGTGCAAATATGGCTTCTTCACAAGGAGCGGTAGAGTACTTTCTTAAAGCCGGTATATCTTATGGTCCGGGTAAGGCCGCTAATGCCGGGGGAGTAGCGACAAGTCAGTTAGAAATGGCGCAAAACGCCAGTATGCAAAAATGGACTTTCGAACAAGTCGATTGTCAATTACTACAAATAACGAAGGATATTTATCTACGAGCCAGTGAGACTGCAAGAGAATTCGGTGCGCCCGGTAACCTTGTATTAGGAGCTAATATTGCTGCCTTTCGTCGGGTTGCAGACGCAATGATTGAGCAAGGTGTAGTTTAAAAAACGCATAAAGTGAATTCAGATCGCCTCGAAATTCATGTCAAATCTAGTCTGAATGCAAGAAACAAATAAATATCAGAACCTCATCATCATCTAGTCACGGTGACGGGACTGCAGCTGACTTTTATAAACATCACTTTAATTACTATTAAATACAGATGAGGCAAATCTACAGCCTGTTTACTGTTCTTAATAATAAGAAAGTTTTTCCGATTTATCGGCTAATATTCGGTATACCATGACAGTGTAAGCGAGAATACAAGGGACAACAATCACGGTACCTACCAACAAAAAGCGAAGAGAATTCGCGTCTGCCAGCGCATCCATGATGGTGAGCTGACCCGGTACAATATAGGGATAGTAACTTATCCCAAACGCAGCAAAACATAGCAGAAATACAAGCAGAGCTAACGCAAAAGGCAGCCGTTCACCTTTCCTGTCCGCCTACGGCAGCCCTTGTAGCACGACACTACTTAAAGCCAGTAAACCAAAACACGTTACAGGTATAGCCATCAACAAAAAGCCCAGGGGGCTTTCTAACCAGAGTGCCCTCACTTCTGCGTGCAGCGTTAAATTTAAAAAATTTACGGCAATAATGCCCCCAGCCAGGATCATCAGGCATCGCTTTGCCCAGTAGAAGGCTTTTCGTTGTAAGTCACCCTCTGTTTTGAGAATAAGCCAGCAAGCACCGATAAACGCAAAAGCTGCGGTAACGCCGAAATCGGATAGCAAAGCAAAACCCTGCGCATACAGATCGGTACGCAGGCCGGTTACCCATATTCCTAACATGTATCTCTGAGAGAGCGTCGTAAACAGCGAACCGTATTTAAAACAGGTGTCCCACTTTTTCTTTTCCGTTTGAGCAACTTTCGCGCGGAAGTCGAAAGACACTCCCCTTAAAATAAGCCCCATTAGCATAAAAGTGGCGGGCAGATATAAAGTTTGTAAGATTGCACTATGTGCCTGTGGAAAGGCAATTAAAAGTAAACCCACCGCTAGCTAAAGAAACTGCGAATAAGTCCTGCAATTTAGTTCTTGATCCAGCCTTTGCATTCGCCGTCTAACTTTTGAACGCTAAATTCTCAATTCAGGCCAATATACTACATTTTTAGGCCTGATTTCGGCCTTATTCCGGGTGATTTCCAGATTTCAGATAGATCTTGGCTGTCGCCTTAACATCTGGTCTACTTTAAACAGGTTTGCCAAGGTGAATAACATGGCTAACTGTGAGTCATTTTTCATCAGTCCTTTATAGCGTGCTTTGATAAAGCCAAACTGACATTTGGTGATCGGAAACGGATGCTCCACTTTCGCCCGGATGCTGCGTAGAGCCCAAAAAATAAAAACCGACTCAAAGGTCGGTTTCAGTATCTACTTCAAAAAGAATAGATGGTACCAGTGGGCGGACTTGAACCGCCACGCTATCGCTAGCAACGGATTTTGAATCCGTCATGTCTACCAATTCCATCACACTGGCATTGTGTATGGTTATCAACGTGGTGTTGATGCATGGCATTATAGCGATGCGGCGCGCCTATACAACAACTTTTTAAGCTTTTTGTGATTAAGTGCCGAAAGATTGTTCAAAAGCGTATTTTGCTTTATCTATTTCTTATTAATCAACAGAACGAGCATTTCTACCAACGCTGAAGCGTCCAATTAATCGCTACTACCGCGATTGCTGACGATGCAATTGGCATTATGGCTTTTGAATATAACCTTACGTTTCTAAGTAAGATAAGTAAGGGCAATAGCAGCGTGACTATGGCAAGTTGACCCAGCTCTACCCCTATATTAAAAGCGAATACATTCATTACCAAGCTGCCCGACTGGGCATTAAGGTCGCCAAACACGCTCGCAAATCCCATTCCATGGAGTAGGCCGAACCCAAAGGTAATAAATCCTAAACGCATGATGATAGGGTACACATTGTTAAGCGCAGTTATAGCCACTGATATAGCAATGCCTAGCTCAACAATACGGCTATCTAGCGTAATAAAATCCAGTGCTGTAGCAGTTAATGTAATCGAGTGCGCTAACGTAAACGTGCTTACTAATATCACCGTACTTTTTATAATGTGCCTTTTGCTTTGCTCTTTCACCCAGCTCTTATTCTCCCTGTAAAGATTAACGGTGAGCAACGTAGCAACCAAAAACAGTATATGGTCTAGCCCAATGAAAATGTGCCAAATTCCCTGATAAACCATCTCCCCAAACTGCGAAATCCAGCTGTTTCCTGTAGCAGAAGCAGTGATAAAAGAGCGTTCATCGCTTAGTACATAAACACGTGTGTGATCGTTTAACGTTACCGTTGTGAGTAGCTTGTGGGTGGGAAAATCGCTAACTATGCCAGTGTATTGTATCGATACTTCGTTTACATATACGCAGTTTACCGACAGCGGGTATACCAGTAATGACTCTGCAGATATATCTCGTATAGAAGGGGGAGCAATACTAACCGTACATCGCGTTTCGCTATCTCGAATCACTAGGTGGTTTTGGATATAGTCGTTTGCCATAGTGTGGTTTCTGTTGACTTCACCCCAGGTCAAATTACCGTCATTATTACTATCTAGCCCTGCTGCTTGTCCTATATCTTCAGGCTTTAGCAAAAGCTCGCCAGACAAAGTGTTATTTGAATCGTTTTTAAGCGTTAAGTAGCCGTTACTCAGTTCGTGTGAATGCGTGAAAACGCTGAAGGCGGCAAAGATGAAAAGTGTGATAAATCTAATCATGACTCGTTTACTGAAGGGCGGGAGAACTTTAAGCATTGGTCGATACTTCATTAGCACGGCGAGCGCGCTCTAGGAGGTTTTTGTCATCTAATGACTGTGCGTATTGCCAGTTTATTTCGGCAAATTTAAGCGCCAGTGGGTAATTGGGCTCAATCTCTAAAAAGTAAGTGGCGACCTGTGCGGCGTGAGAACTGTCTTCTCGCCACACTCGAATTTCCATGTTCTTAGCAAGTTGAGTTTGTACTTCAGAGCGCACAATACCTTGCGCTCGTTCCGCAATGGCCCATTTAAGTAGCAAGCCATCGTCGGCTGTCAATATATCGGGTACGGAGTTGCTAAACCCAGAACTCACTGCCTTATAGTTATTCAACGCAAAATGTGCGTCGGCCCAAACTAACATTGCGCTTATAGGTAGCTTTTTGAATTCTGTTTGTGACAAATGCTCAAGCGCGGCTTCAGCGTTACCAAGTTGAAGCGACATGTCTGCAAGTACTTCATAAAACCACTGGCGCTCCGCAGGTCTCACTGTACTCGTGTAGGTCTCAAAAGCGCTAAGCTTTTTCAAAAATTTTACGTCTTTATTTTGTGAAAAATCAGCGTTAACCATACACGTGAAAGCGATTAAAAAACTTGTTTGCCCTACCAGCTTTTCACAGTTTTCTTTCGCCTTTTTAGCGTTACCTTGCTGAACGTTTATATCTGCCAACAATAACTGTGCAGCTGGAGAGCGAAAGCGGGCTATTTGATTAAGGTGTTGCTTGGCTTGTTCGAACTTATGAATGCCTTGAAGTAGTCGAGCTTCTAAAACAACTAAACGCTCTTTTTGACCCGCGTTCAACGAATCGAATTTTTGTCGCATTATGTTCGTGAACCTAACAATACGCTCTCTCTCATCACCTTTTGCTTGAAGGTATCTACTTGAAGTTAAAGTTTTTTCCGCTTCGTCGATACTTGCTATGGATAGCTGTTGAGGCTGCCACGTTGCGATGACGGTATCATAATTGAGTTTTTCAGACTGAGCAGATACCGAACAGACTGTTAGGGCTGACAATACGCTCATTATAGGGAGTATGAGAGTACTGCTTCTCATCAACTTCATCAGAACTTCCTTTATAAAAGCCGTCCTTGGCTTTACGGTTGACACTGTGTACTGACCGTTCGTTATTGACCAATCAATAAATCATCGAACGTGGTGTCGTCAGCATCTTGGGTGAACTCGCGCCCGTTAATTGGCAGAGGTTCATCGGTTGGTGCTTGATTAAAGGCGTCACGGGTATAGCTAGAGAACGATACCTGCTGTGCCTCAATCGTAACGCTAACAGTAGCGGTAACTTCTGGATTTACGCCGTCAGAAACGGTGAATGTGAAGCTATCGCTACCCGTTACCTGAGCGTTAGGTGTGTAGGTAAAGCTGCCATCAGCATTAACTTCTGCATTACCTAACGTACCGTTTTCACCAAGCCCGAAGGTAAGTGCATCACCATCGGCATCGGTTGCTGTCAACGTGCCATCAAACGCAATATCTGCTTGCGTCGTTAGCATTTCATCAACGGCTACGGGCGCTACATTTTCTTCTGGCGCTTGATAATCGTTATCGTCATCAATATCGAAACAACCAGTTAGCGCTAGCACCAATCCAGAAATGACCCACAACTTATGTTTCTGCAAAGGGGCTTGAGCCGACTTCATAGACGCGGGGGCATTTGGATTCTTGTTAAATAACCTAATCTTCATAGACATGATGGATCTCCTTATTCAGAGCCAGCAAGTGGTGTTTTTAGGTAAGGAAACGATGAATCAATCATGCTTGCATCTACAGGTGCACCATCAGTGAAAGGTACATTACCCACGCTGGCGTCCTCTGGCGTACAAAGGCCAAGATCTGTATCCTCACCTGCTACTGGGATGGGGTAGCACAAGCGGCCCATGACTACGCGAAGGGCAATATCAACCACGTCATCACCTGGGCGGCGACCATTCGGGAATCCTGCTAAGTCATCGCCTGCAACACCAAATGCTGACTGCGATTCGGCTGGTGTTGCTGGGATCCCTGTGTTTAGGCGCAGCATTTCTGATGCTGTAACCGTTGCTTGCTGGTTAACGCCTGGGAAACCTGTAAGGAACGCTGTCACTAAGTCCATGCGCGGGAAATTCGTCGGCGCAAGGGTCTCAATATCCGTACCCAGCGTAGTATTCACTGCATCTTTAAACAGGATGTTCAGTAGTTCTGGTAAAGAAGGGTGGGTTACATAATCAGCGAATTGACCGTCTGCACTTGGGTGAGAAGTAGAGAATTTGTCTTTATCGCCAATACCGATAACAAGCTCATTTACTAGCGGGCTACCTAAACGAGACACTTGAGTCATCGCACCACCATTAGTCTCAGGTTTCGCAAAAGTAGCATCAGGGTTTAGGATACGCGCTTGCGGCAAGCTTGCCGTGGTCCAGCTACCAATTACGCCATTACCTTCACCTGTAACACACGCCTTGGGTACTTCAATAGATAACGCTGTTACGTTTTTATCGGCTAAGTCATCATTCATGGCACTTTGCGTTATACCGCCAGGAAAACCTTCACCATCGCCTGCGCCCGGTGCGCTGTCGCCCTCAACAGGTACATAATTTACCAAGTCGAATGTTTTGCCTAAGTTAACAACGAAGGGGTCTTTACGCTGACCAACAAATACTTTGGCCATGTCATCGCACCCAGGGATACTGAACGAATAAATGAAGCTTTCAGCATATCGTGCGTATTCCGCTTCACTGGTAAAGGTTTTATTACCAATGTAATCAAGCGGCTTTTTAAACATATCGCCCATGGCGGGAGTAAGAGTAGTGCGCGTGCCTGTCTGCATGTCGCCACTTACCATAGTAAGGCTGTACATTTCTGAGAAGTTTGCTGCGCTTGAGTCATCTGCGCTGATACCGCCTACATTTTTAAGCGGCACTTTCACCATTTTTTGCTCGCCTTCAGGGCCTATTGGTAGGGCAATACCTTCGTTATCGGCAGCAAGCATATTGTTAAACTTAAAAACAAAGCTTAAGTCTTCAACCGCGTCGCCATCGCTATCAATATGAATGGCGTAGTGCGCATTCGGGTCCATTGCAAAGTAGTTAGGGCCACCATAGGCATCTTGCAGTGGAATATAATTTGCTATGAAAGTCACATAATCTTCACGGCCTTGTTCATAGCTATTGAAAGCATAAAAGTCGGTGCTATCTAACGCTGGGTGGCGAGTGATATTCGGTGCTTCTCGGTGACTTGATGCTAGTGCGCCCGCAGTTACAGCTGCACATGTCACGGCGACAGCCAGTGACAAAGTTTTGCGTTTGAATTGGATCATGTCGAGTCTCTCTGTTTTTTTATGAGTTCAAGAGACCAAACGACTGAGGTTTCACCTTAGATGCAAAAATATTTAAAAAATTAAAATAAAGTTTTTATAAAAAGTAAAAGGCCACGTTTCGTGGCCTTTTGGTGTGCTGCTTTGTGCGTAAAATTACACTGAAACAATCGGCGCTATATATAGCACTTCCGTTGGTGCGCCTGTTACCGAGCCGCCTGGTGCTTCTAAGCTCACTGCTAACGCCGCGATACTTTGATCTAGCAAGATATCTGGTGTCACGCGCGTGTCGCCATTAACTTCAGGCATCAAGCCGAGAGAAATTGGTGCTTCGCCGTTTGCCGGCACCATCCAAAGCTCATAGTCTTTGTCTGCTAACGCCACAAATGCATCGGTGACCTTAACGTTCATTGTCGTGTCAGAAACTTCTATTACCCACAATGGCGTGCTATCAGCATTGTTGACGACGGCGATATGGGAAACCTCTGGGGTAGGCACAGGTTGCATGACGAAAAGCAATACGGCTAACACCATTGCAGCTGCGGTGGATATGAACGATAAGTTCTTCCAGCGTTTCTGCTTTTCTTTTTCAAGATCAACTACATTGTCGCTACTTGGTTTTGCGTTAGTCGTTTGATCGACAAACTCTGTATCGTTGGCCGCTTTGTGGCCAAGCTTCACCTGTATGCTCTCCCACACGCTGTCAGGTGGTGTCACCGGAGGCAAGGTTTCAGCAAATCCAGTAAGGTATTGCTCCCATTGTGCGGTTGCATCGCTAACAGCCTGATACTGCATCATTAACTTTTGATAGCGCGTACGCGCTTTGCCGCGCAGCGTTCCAACTACATACTCAGCGGCGAGGGCGTTTAATCGCTCTTCTTTTAAATAATTCATAGTGATAGGCACCTCTGCAAGCTTTGCAAGCCTCGTCTTATCCAGCTTTTAATTGTTCCAAGTGGTGACGCCAAGTGAGTTACCACCTCTTGATGCGACATGCCATTCACATAGGCTAAATGGATAGCCTGACGCTGCGGTCCATCAAGTTCATCTAAACAAGAGGCCAACTTTGCTTGCTCTGCCTCTAACTTTATTGATTGTGTGGTTTCCATACCTGACGGTGCGTCATCATTTAATTCGACTTCATTTCTTACGTTGTGATAGCGGATTAAATCGAGCGCACGATAGCGAGCTATACTGACCATCCAGGTAAGTACCGTACCTTTGCCTCGTTGATAATTACCGGCGTTATGCCAAATTTTTATATAGGCGTCTTGTGTTGCTTCGTCAGCGAGTTCAGGGCGTTTCAAAAGCCTCAAAGCAACAGCGTAGAGCTGTGGACTTGTTATATTATAAAGCTCTGCGAACGCTTTTTTGTCGCCGTCTGCGGTTTTACACAGCAGAGGAAACAGAGTTTCGTGTTCCATTGTTGCTCCTATTTTTATCGTTATGGCGCGGCCATGTGTTTATTGTTTTAACGGTTTGGCGGCTACTTCTTAAAGTAGCATGTTTTATATACAACTGCCTGAATGGTTACCTAATCAATAGACAGCTCCCCAAACAGTAAAGCGTTTATGTATTAATACTTTATTGAAAAGGTAAGGCGAACATTTCTTGGCTCTACCGGGTGATAATGCAAATCCTCAATCCCTTCTTCTGGCTCTCCGGGCAGCCTAGATGCGTAAAAATAATCAATATCGTGATCGTCACTGTCTAGGGCATTGAGTACTTCTAGTGTTACGTCCCAAGTTGGCTGGCGATAGGCAATTTGAGCATTAATCAAAAATGTTGATGGCGGTGAAATTTCATCGAAACTTTCTACGGTGCGAGAGCTTAAGTAGCGGCCTCGTAGGGTATAGCTGAACCCTAGTTGGTTACTTCTTTGATAGTAGGTTAGCCCTGCACTCACCACACCTGGCACGGTGCCATCAATGTGACGGCCTTCGCCTTCAACGCTGTCGCTAAATCGTGCCTTGGTCCACGCAGCTTCAATGTCTGTTGTTAGGTGATGGCTTATCCAGTAGTAGGCACTCACTTCAATGCCGTGTCTCTCGGAGGGGCGACTGGCTTCAGTAAAGCCTGCATCACCAACATATACCAGCTCGCTATCAAGCTCTAGGCGCCACAGGGCAGCAGACAGGTTATAGGTTTTATTATCGGTATAGTTAACGCCCGCTTCATAGCCAAGGCTCTTTACCAATAAGGGAGCTGCTTCGGTGGCGTCACCACTTACCGGGTCTATGCTAATTGTTGCTCCTCGCGCATCGTTAGAGTGAAAGCCCTGCCCAATGTTGGCAAATGCGGTGAGTTGGTCTGATACACCGTACTTCAAGCCTGCTTTAAGGGTAAATAAACCGTCACTTTCGCTACCTGAATTGGCCCCAAGACTGCTGGTAACGTCCACATCTAAGTAATCGTATCTGCCTCCTAATGAAAGGCTTAATGCGTCACTTAGCACGATGTTTGATTGAGCAAAAAGTGCATAGCTGTTGCTGTTAATCTCGTCTTCTCGGATAGTGCCAAAGCGGGTTAAGTTTTGGGTGCGATACAAACCCACGTTTTCAATATCGTCGAAACGCCACTGGCCGCCTAAGGTAATACTGCTTCCATCCGTAAGCGCCATGGGAAGGGTAGTGAATATTTCACCACCGTAAATTTTTCGGTCGTCGGCCTGTTCGAATTGATCGCCAGTCGTAGGGTTATCAAGGAAGTAAGTAAAGTTAGAAAAAAGGCTCAGCGTTGTATCTATGGCATACAGTGAAGCATTCCATGTATCACTGGTATAGTTTGCGGAGAGACTATAGCGAGACGAATCGCCGCCAACTTGAGTATCGATAGAGCCAAGACGGTCTATTAAGCCGCTTTCAATAGCGCGCTCAGGCACTTGGTCAGCACCGTTCCAGCTATTATCGTAGGCCATTCCTGTAATGGCGAGTTGACCGTCTAACAAAGGCGTAATATAACGAATATGGGCGTTTTTCTTTTTTACATCTTCGTCAACGTCAGTCCACGGGCCGTCATAGGTTTGATATTCCAGCGCTGTAACAACGCGGCTCTCTCCTGCTTCAAAGTGATTTAATGCAACAGCGCGCTTGAACCCATATTCTCCTAAGCCTAAGAACAACTGGTTTTGCTCAAGTGAATCTCTTAAATTGAAGAACGCCCCGCCAGCGCTAGAAAAATCGCCGATGTTGGCATAATAGGTGCCTTTGAAGTAGCTTAGATTGTCGATAAATTCGGGGATAATAAAGTTAAGGTCACTGTAGCCTTGGCCATGTCCGTGGCTTCGCATGTTCACTGGCATACCGTCTACACTCACCGTGAAATCAGTGCCATGGTCTAGGTTAAATCCACGCAAAAAGTACTGGTTGGCTTTTCCCGAACCGCTGTGTTGGGTCACCATCATGCCTGGGATGAATTCGAGTATTTCACCGGCGCGCAACATTGGGCGTTCAATCAAGGTGTCACCAGACACCCATCCCTGCGAAGCCGAGATAAACTCTCCGTCTTTTACAGATGAGTCACCACGTACTCGAATATGCTCAATATCACCTTCGGGGTCGTCTAACGCCATTGCAGCGCCTATACCGAGCGAAAATGAGCTAGCGAGAAGTGTTGTTACCAGAGTTTTTGCTGTCACCGTATTTACGTCCATTATCCGTTTGTAATAGCAATAACGATTAACAATGGTTAATGGATGCAAAAAGGTGGAAATCATTTTCTTTGCTTATTGCACTATTAAATGCCGTTAACTAAGGCTTATGTTGTTTAAGCTATCTGGTGCTTGTGTCAAAATAAACGCTGTTGTTAATGAAGCGAAGAGAAGCCCGTGGCGAGACACGACAAAAAAGCCAAGAAGAAGTCCCCATCATCAAGTCCTCTAAAAACGAAGGATGATAAAAACACGCCCAACTCAGAATCAGGCAGTTCATCACTTGAGCGAGCGGGGTTTGTGCGACGCTTATTGGCAATGATTTACGATACACTAGTAGCTACTGCTGTAGGCATGTGTGCGGCCATGGTCATGATCGTAACGCTGGTGGTTATGCTAAAAAACGGGGCCCTTGACCTACAAGGCTATGCAGAACCTGCCGATCTTATTCAGGCTTCTTTTGGCTATAAACTGCTTATTCAAACGTGGGTAGGTTTGTGGATAGCTGGCTTTTTCCTATGGTTCTGGCGCAGGGGCGGGCAAACCCTAGGTATGCGTGCGTGGCGTTTGCGAATTTATAGCACGGTTGAAGAACCAATGACCTGGCCGCGCTTGTTCATTCGCCTGATAGCATCGTTGGGAGGTCTAGGCACCTTACTTGTTTTGTTTGATCTTAAAAATAAACAATCACTGCAAGACCGACTGGCAAAGACTGAAGTGTTGAAGCTGACCAAAGAAGCGAACGACCACAAGAGCTGGTAAAGGTGCTTTGTAAGGCGCTAAAAAATCGCAAAAAAAGAGGCTGTAAGGCCTCTTTTTTTATTAGTTTTGACTATTGAATTAGATGAATGCTGATAGGTGATCAACGCCTCAACATTACCCCTGCAATGGCCGCGAACAGCAAGCTTGGTAGCAGAGCCCCTAAGAACGGAGGCAGTTGATAGACTAAACTCACTGGACCAAATACTTCATTGAGAATAAAGAAACCGAAGCCTGTCAGTACGCCCATGATCACGCGTGCGCCCATTGTAACGCTACGCAGCGGGCCAAAGATGAACGACAATGCCATTAACAGCATTACGCCTACCGAAATAGGTTGGAATACCTTGCGCCACAAGGCGAGTTGATAACGAGAAGGGTCTTGGTCGTTGTTGTCTAGGTAGTTCACGTAATCCAGCAGCCCAGTAATAGATAAAGCCTCTGGCTTAACCGCAACAATGCCTAGTTTGTCTGGTGTCAGTGTTGAATTCCAACGCATGCGGTTATTTTCATCTACCGTAACATTCGTTTCAGTAAACTTGGTTACTTCAACGTCGCTTAGCCACCAACCGTCGCCGTCGAAGGCCCCATTTTTAGCGTGAGTAATGCTCTCTAGCGACAAGTCAGGGTTAAAGCTAAATATGCTCACATCTTTGAGAGAGTCTTGGCTTAACACCTGACCTATGCTTACAAATCGGTCGCCATCCTTTGCCCACACCAGCTTATCGGAAGAAAATAAACTACCGCCTGAAATAGCTTCAGTTCTTATCTGTTTTGCCTTGGTTTCACTGTACGGTGTTACCCACTCGCCAACGGCCATCACTAATAAGATCATTACAAGGGTCGACTTCATGGCTGAGTTTATGATGTTCCAGCGGCTCATACCTGCGGCCTGCATCACTACCAATTCGCTATTGCTAGCCAGTACGCCCATGCCAATAAGGCCGCCTAGCAATGTTGCCATAGGGAAGAACTGCTCTAAGTCGCGAGGCAAGCTTAGCAATACGTAGATAAAAGCGACCAGCATGTCATAGTCGCCTTCGCCAATTTTTCGCAGCTGTTCTACAAATTTAATAAGCGCGCTTAAGCCAATAAGTACGCTAAGCGTAACGGTAATAGTGCCTAACAGCGTACGGGCGATATATAAATCGAGGATCTTAAACATCTACTTTTTCCCCAATATCCAAGCGCGAAGCTCAGTGCCGGTTTTTCTGTCTCGCACAATCAACATGACACCAATAATCAGCATGATGGTATGCACCCACCATAAGCCAAGCTGAGGTGGCATTTTGCCGTCTTCAAGCACTCGTCTACTTGCCAGTAGCAACAAGAAGTATCCCAAGTAAAGCAGAATGGCAGGGAACATTTTACCAAAGCGCCCCTGACGCGGGTCGACTGCGCTTAGCGGCACAGCAATCAGTACTAAAAACGGAATGGAAAGCGGTATGGCAATACGCCACTGAAGTTCTGCTCTGGCTTCAATACTGTCGTCTTCCCACAGTTCGTTAGTAGGCAGTACGCTTACCTTACGACGAGTTTCGTCGGCAGGTTTATCGGCAATCTGAATTTGGTATTCGTCAAATTCTACTTTGCGGAAAGCCTTTTCAGATTGCTTTCCTTCGTACTGTACCCCTTCTTTCAGTACAAGGTTTCGCGTGCCGTCAGGGTTATTTGCCACTTCACCAGTTTGCGCATACACAACGCGCACGTCGCCTTCGCTATCGTCTGTTTGATTTTGCGATAAAAACACACGTTGTAGCTTATCGTTGTTGTCTACATCGTGAACAAAAATAACCGCTTTTTCGTTACCGGTTTGCTGGAATCTACCTGGCATTAACGCCGAAATTCCCGCCTCATTTCTGGCTTTTTCTCGCAGCTGATATTCGTTCTCTGCAGCCATTGGCGCGAAATAAAGGGTAATTGCGCCTGTGACTATCATGATAAGTACAGACAAGAACAGCATTACCCGCGTTACATACCATTCACTGATACCACAGGCTCGCATTACGGTCATTTCACTGTCTACATACAGCCTGCCATGTGCCAGCATAATGCCCAAATAGGCGCTGATAGGCAGCACTAATGAAGAGAGGATAGGGGCATATAAACCTAGGAAGCCTAGCACTAGCCCAGCGGGAATATCACCGTCCGAGGCGTCGCCCAAAACGCGCACAAATCGCAAGGTGACAAAAATTGCCATTAGGATAAAGAAAATCGCTAACTGAGATTTCAGCGTTTCCTTAAGTAAATAGCGGAATATCAGCATCTCAGCCCTTCCGGAAAATTAGGAATTTTAGTGAAAGAAAGCACAATTTTGTTTAAACTTACCGTTTTTACAAGTTTTGCCTGCAATCATAAACCGTTTGCATGGTGTTTTGACGCAAATTTAACCTATATTCAATAGGTCTTTAAGCGTAAATTGCAGCGAACTAAAAAGTTATGCTGCGTATTAAAACATAAAGCAGCGCGAAACGTTACGTGATTTTAGTCATCGTGCAAACCATAAACGACGAAAAGCGAGGTGATATCGTGGAGTTTAGTGTAAAAAGTGGCAGTCCTGAAAAGCAACGCAGCGCATGTATTGTTGTGGGTGTCTTCGAGCCGCGCCGCCTAACGGCAGTGGCTGAACAGCTAGACGAAATCAGTGAAGGTTATATCAGCAACTTGTTACGCCGTGGCGACCTTGAAGGTAAAGCCGGCCAAATGTTGTTGCTACACAATGTGCCAAATGTACTAAGCGAGCGCGTGCTTCTAGTCGGTTGTGGTAAAGAGCGCGAATTAGACGAGCGTCAGTACAAAAACATTATTGCCAAAACCATTCAAACTTTGAATGAAACAGGCTCAATGGAAGCGGTATGTTTCCTTACCGAACTTCACGTTAAAGGTCGCGATACCTACTGGAAAGTACGTCAGGCAGTAGAAGCAACTGAAGACACGCTTTACACCTTTATGCAGCTTAAAACCAAGAAAGGCGAACCACGTCGCCCACTGCGTAAAATTGTATTTAACGTACCAACACGCCGTGAACTTACTGTGGGTGAACGTGCAGTTGAACACGGTTTAGCGGTTGCTCGCGGTGCGAAAGTGACCAAAGACGTGGCTAACATGCCGCCAAACATCTGTAACCCAGCGTATCTGTGGCAGCAAGCGCAGGAGCTTGCCAGCCAGTACGACAGCGTAACCGCTGAAGTCGTTGATGAAACCCAAATGGCCGAGCTTGGTATGCAAGCGTATTTGGCTGTAGGTCGTGGTTCAGACAACGAAAGCATGATGAGTATTATGCATCATCGCGGTGGCCCAGCTGATCAAGCCCCAATTGTACTTGTAGGTAAAGGCCTTACGTTCGATTCAGGCGGTATTTCAATTAAGCCTGGCGAAGCCATGGATGAGATGAAGTACGACATGGGTGGTGCTGCAGGCGTACTTGGTACTATGCACACTATCGCGGCGCTTAACCTGCCCATTAACGTTATTGGCGTATTGGCAGGCTGTGAAAACATGCCAGATGGCAAAGCGTACCGCCCGGGTGACATTCTAACGACTATGTCGGGTCAAACCGTTGAAGTACTAAATACTGATGCCGAAGGCCGTTTGGTATTGTGTGACGCGCTAACTTACGTAGAGCGCTTCGACCCAGAGCTAGTGATTGACGTAGCCACGCTAACTGGCGCAGCGATTATTGCACTTGGTCACCATGCGACAGCTGTAATGAGCACGCACAACCCGCTTGCTCACGAACTACTTAATGCATCAGAGCAAAGCTCAGATCGCGCATGGCGTTTACCGCTATGGGACGATTACCAAGAACAGCTTGAAAGCCCGTTTGCCGACATGACCAACCTTGGTGGTCGCCCAGCAGGCTCAATTACCGCAGGTTGTTTCTTGTCGCGCTTCACTAAGAAGTACAACTGGGCTCACCTTGATATTGCCGGTACGGCATGGCGCAGTGGTAAGAACAAAGGCGCAACAGGCCGTCCAGTGCCCATGCTTTCTCAGTTCCTAATGAACCGCGCTGATATCAAGTTAGAGGACTAATCATTTATGCCACAAGTGATATTTTATCAACTTACCAGCAGTGACAATGGTGTGGCAGGCCGCGCCAGTGAAGTCATTGCCTCAGCGTTTGCTAATAAGCAAAAAATTAGCGTGCTGTGTGATACACAGGCGCAGGCTGAAGAAGTTGATGAATTGTTGTGGCAGCTGCCGGCTGACCGCTTTGTTCCCCATAACCTTTACGGTGAAGGGCCGCAATCGGGAACGCCGGTGGAAATTTGTTGGCGGCCAGAGCAGGTAGCCCGACGACAAATGGTGGTTAATGTGGGGTCCGGTATGGTGCCTTCACCCAACCAGCATCGTCAAATCATCGATTTTGTACCCGTGGACGAGAACGCCAAACAGGCCGCGCGGGTAAGATACAAAAACTATCAGCAAGCTGGATGCAACATGCAGTTCAAATCTGCATAAGTCATTCGCGTTTAGCTTAAATTTGAGAGTGTGTAATGGATAAAACCTTCGAACCGCAGTCCATCGAGCAGCAATGCTACAAGTCATGGGAAGAGGCGGGTTTATTTAAAGCTTCAGGTAGCGGCGACCCCTATTGTATTTTGCTTCCGCCACCAAACGTTACCGGTAGCCTTCACATGGGCCATGGTTTCCAACAAACCATTATGGACGCCTTAACCCGTTATCACCGCATGAAGGGCGACAATACACTATGGCAAGTGGGTACTGACCACGCCGGTATTGCTACCCAAATGGTGGTAGAACGCCAACTTAACGCACAAGGCAAGACGCGCCACGATTTAGGTCGCGAAGACTTCATCAAAAAAGTGTGGGAATGGAAAGAGCACAGCGGCGGAACGATCACCGGTCAAATGCGCCGTCTAGGTACGTCTCCTGACTGGTCTCGCGAAGTGTTCACCATGGACGAAGACCTGTCTAAAGCCGTAACTGAAGTATTCGTTAAGCTACACGAAGAAGGCCTTATTTACCGTGGTAAGCGTTTGGTTAACTGGGACCCAGTGCTTCACACTGCAGTATCTGATCTTGAAGTGCTGAACGAAGAAGAAGATGGCCACATGTGGCACATGCGCTACCCACTTGCAGATGGTAGTGGTGAATTAGTAGTTGCGACAACGCGCCCAGAAACCATGCTTGGTGACACTGCCGTTGCGGTACACCCGGATGACGAGCGTTACCAAGGCTTTATCGGCAAAGAGATTAAGCTACCGATTACTGGCCGTTTAATTCCGGTTATCGCCGATGACTATGTCGACCAAGAATTCGGTACAGGCTGCGTTAAAATCACGCCTGCTCACGACTTCAACGACTACGATATGGGTAAGCGTCATAACCTGCCTATGATCAACATTCTTACCGACGATGCGAAAATTAACGACGAAGCGCCAGAAGCGTATCGCGGTTTAGATCGCTTCGACGCCCGTAAGCAAATTGTTGCTGATTTAGACGCACAAGGCGCATTGGTTAAGATTGAGCCGCACAAGCTTAAAGTTCCACGTGGCGACAGAACTGGCGCAGTTATCGAACCATACCTAACTGACCAGTGGTATGTAGCCGTTGAGTCTCTTGCTAAACCTGCGATTGAAGCGGTTGAAAGCGGCGAAATTCGTTTTGTGCCAGAGAACTGGAACAAGACTTACTACCAGTGGATGCACAACATTCAAGACTGGTGTATTTCACGTCAGCTGTGGTGGGGACACCGCATTCCGGCGTGGTACGACGAAAACGGCAACGTTTTTGTTGGGCGCACCGAAGAAGAAGTGCGTGAAAAACACGGCCTTGGCAGTGACGTAACACTTTCTCAAGACGACGATGTACTGGATACCTGGTTCTCAAGTGCACTATGGCCGTTCGCCACCATGGGTTGGCCAGAAGAAACGCCTGATCTAGAAACCTTCGTGCCGTCTTCAGTGCTAGTAACCGGCTTTGACATCATTTTCTTCTGGGTTGCCAGAATGATCATGATGACCAAGAAGTTCACGGGCAAAATTCCGTTTAAAGACATCTACATTACTGGTCTTATCCGCGATGAGAACGGCGATAAAATGTCAAAGTCGAAGGGCAACGTGCTTGACCCAATCGACTTGATTGACGGTATTGATATTGAATCGCTTGTGACCAAACGCACTGCGGGCATGATGCAGCCTCAGCTTGCTGAAAAGATTGCCAAGCGTACCCGTAAACAGTTCCCTGATGGTATTCAGGCCTACGGTACAGACGCATTGCGCTTTACCTTTGCGGCTATGGCGTCAACCAGCCGCGATATCAACTTTGATATGGCCCGTGTTGAAGGCTACCGCAACTTCTGTAACAAAATTTGGAATGCATCGCGTTTCGTATTGATGAACACAGAAGAGCACGATACAGGTCGCGACGGTGGTGAAATGGTCCTTAGCATGGCCGATCGCTGGATTTGGGCTAAGTTCCAACAAACGCTGGTCGAGTTCGAAAAAGCGCTTGAAGACTACCGTTTCGACATTGCTGCGCAAACCGTTTACGAGTTCACTTGGAACCAGTTCTGTGACTGGTATCTAGAACTTACCAAACCTGTGCTTAACAATGACGCCAGCACCGAAGCTGAAAAGCGTGGTACCCGTCATACGCTTATTAACGTGCTTGAAAGCTTGCTTCGCTTGTTGCACCCGCTTATGCCATTTATCACCGACACTATTTGGCAGCGCGTTGTGCCACTAAGTGCACTTAAAGTGGAAGAGGGCGCAAGCATTATGGTTCAGGCATTCCCTGAAGTTGATGCAGCGAAACAAGATGACAAAGTACTTGCTGATATCGAGTGGGTGAAGAAGTTTATCGTGGGTATTCGTAATATCCGTGGTGAAATGGATATCTCGCCAAACAAACCGCTTAATGCGCTACTTAAAAACGTAAGCGACGAAGACGCGCGTCGTCTTGATGCGGCTAAGGCATTCCTAGATAAGCTTTCCAAGCTTGAAACCGTGACTATATTGAAAGACGGTGAAGAAGCGCCAGCCAGCGCGACAGCGCTTGTGGGTGAGATGGAAATTCTTATCCCGATGGCAGGGCTTATCGACAAAGACGCAGAGCTTGCCCGTATTACTAAAGCCATGGAGAAAATCGAGAAAGACGTATCTCGTACTCGTGGCAAGTTGGGTAACGAGAAGTTCGTAAGTAATGCGCCAGAAGCAGTAATTGAAAAGGAACGCGCTAAGTTGGAAGAGGGTGAAAAAGCCCTAGCCAAACTTAAAGAGCAGTTCGAGACCATTAAAGCGCTTTAAGTGCAGCCCCTAGAACGGGGGTTATCGATACAAATTAGAAGGGTTACCGAAAGGTAGCCCTTTTTTATTAGCGATTTAACAGGCCCTAAACATAGCGCGTTTGTTCGAAAGCCGTTCCTGCATTCTCACACTTCGCTAGGAAGCTTGCCAGCGCCTATTGAGTGGGTAACTATTTATGCGAATTGGTATACGAACCTATCTTTACGTTGGCGTTTAGAGCTGTTTGCCTAAGTACTGTTTTAACATGCCTATCAATGATTTTTGCTTTATTGGCTTGGTGAGGTAGTCGTTCATACCGGCGTCTATCGCGCTTTGTTTATCTTCCTTCATTGCATTAGCCGAAAGGCCGATAATAGGTACGCCAGTAAAGCCTTTTTCGCGGAGTTGTTTGGTTGCCTCATAACCGTCCATCACCGGCATTTGTACATCCATCAATATTAGGTCGTACTGCGGGGCATTTTCTACTTTTTGCACGGCTTGCTTGCCGTCTTCTGCAATATCGAAAGTAAGTCCAAGATTGGTAAGCATTTCTCCGGTGACGAGTTGATTTATATTATTGTCTTCTACTAAAAGCACGTGGCCTTCTAGTGATGTTGCTTCCGCTTCTTCACTAAAATGATGTCCATCATAACTTGCATCTTTAGATATCACCTGATGAACAAAACGCTCAAATTGCGCAGGTGTGAATGGATGCATGATAAGTGGGCCTTTCCATAGCGTGTCATATTTAGCTTGTAGCGCGCTGCCTGCACTTTCCATTACCAGGCCTACCGACTTCCCTTCTTCTAATAAGGCGTTTAACCAAGCAATATTCTGTCTGAATTCACTAAACTCATGGATATCTACAATGATATGTTCAGGTAAAGCGGCGATATTTTTGGCATCTTCTATTGATGGCGTTGATTTAGTCGGCAGCTGTATCTGGTTGCAATAAGCCGCAGGCAGCAATGCTGCTTCAGTAATATAAAGGCTATCAACAGGTAGCTGAGGTGTTTGTTCAAGCACGCCTGGTTGGTTTTTAAATGCTTTCAGCGGCAGTTCAACTTCAAACGTACTGCCTTTTCCCATAGTAGAAGTGGCATCAAGGCGGCCGTTCATAAGTTCAGTAAGCTGGCTTACAATCGCAAGGCCTAGGCCGGTACCGCCGTATTTTCTATTGGTTGAACCGTCTGCTTGAGTGAAAGGCTTAAATATTCTATCTAGCTGGGCTGCACTCATACCTATGCCGGAATCGGTGATTCGCATGGTAAGGTTTAACACGTTCCCTTTTTCATTCAGGCTGCCATCAAACTCAATATCTATACGCCCTTGCTCGGTGAACTTCACAGCATTGTTGCCTATATTCATAATTATTTGGGCAATACGCAGTGGGTCGCCAATTACTTGCGGAGGTATCTTTGGGTTTACCGTAAAGTGCACCGATAAGTTCTTTTCTTTTGCGCGTAGTGCAATGACTGCAATGAGGTTGTCGAACAGTGAATGCAAAGAAAAGCTCACTTCCTCAATCTTCAATTTACCCGCTTCAATTTTTGAGAAGTCGAGAATATCGTTAATTACGCTCAGTAATATTTGCCCAGAATACGCTGCCTTGTCGAGATACCCTTTAACAGTAGTGGACAGCTCTTGCTGTTGCGCCAGTTCTATTAGCCCGATAATGCCATTCATCGGCGTGCGGATTTCATGACTCATATTGGCTAAAAACATACTCTTTGACGCGGTTGCTTGCTCCGCTTTTATTTTCGCCTCAGTAATCGCTTTATTTAAGCTTTCAAGCTGAGAGTTCATGGTTCTTGCTTCATCTAGCAGTTTTTCTGTCTCACGGTTTTTATCGCTAAAAACAAGCGCCGCTTTTGCTAGCTTGCCAATCTCATCTTTTCGACTGCTGCCAGGAATATTGGAAATTTGTACGCCTTGGGCAAGTTTATTGAAAACTTGAGTGATAGAACGAATAGGGCCCAATATTCGAAACATGGCAAACAGCGCGGCTGAGAGGGCGAGTAGAATGGCAAAAAGAGAAAATAATTCTCCGTTACGCTGCGTACTTTCAGCCAGTGTGTAGGTGCGTTGAGTCGCGATTTCAGAGTCTGCGGTTACTTTTTTGGCCAGCTCACCGCTTAAATAGAGAAATTCATTGGCAGAACCCGCCATGACCACGTTAACCAAGAATAAATTACCTTGGGTTATCTGGGTTAGCTTAACGAAATCGGCTTTAATTTTTTCCGACAATCGCTCTACTCTTTCCTGAAGAGATGTATTTTTCGTTAGCGTTAATTTTCGTAGTGAATCTGCGGCTTCGTTGAATGCTCGAATAAAACCCATGTCGGGTTTCATCAGATATTTCAGCATCGCATTTTCTGCCCGAATAAGAAGCGTCTTTGCCTGTTCTTCTGAGGCAGCAGAGATATCTCCGTTTGTTCTAGCGTCACTCAGTATCTTTTCCAGTAACGTAATATCAGATAGAGTGCCTCTTGCTATAAGGTTATCCTTTTCAGAGCGCGCATCGACAACTTGAGTAAAATTCTCCTGATAGGCGTTAAGGTGCTCCTTCATTCTTGAAAGGATATGGTTGTCTTCCTGTATTTCCTTGTCTTCGTCTACCAGGGCTAACTTGTCGAGTTTGGTGTTAATGGTCACCATGAGTCGACTGAAGCGAGTAATGGCTGATTTACTCGCATTCTCTTTGAATATGAGCACGTTGCGCTGTAAGTCCACCACATCCCGTTCAAGTTCCTTAACAAGTGCAACATCAACTACTGCCTTTGACGCTGATGCCACGCCTTTGTTTAGGACTTCTTGGTTTTCTCTAGCAATAAACCCCTGTGCCAATATAAGCGCTATAAGAGCGAGTAGCACGGTGATAAGCTGAATTCGAATTGACGATAACATGTGAACTAAAAAAGCCTTATTCCATTAACGTTATGGGTTTTACTTAACGCAACATTATGCAGTGATGAATTCGTACCACTTCTGCAAACTGTATTCGTAGGTTGGCATGACGGTATTCCATACGGCAACATTACTAAAACGCTCTTCATAACTCCCACCAGTGCGCTGGGCGCCTTGTCTAACACTAATATTTCCGTCGGGCCCTTTTAGCGGCTCTGATGCTACTTGCCCTTTGTACCAGTAATTCCATTCGGCGTCTGAAAGATATTGAGCTGAACGTTTAGGGTTGGAAATATAGTAGCCTTGTCTGGCAATAAATGCGCCAGGCCACCCCGACAGCCACCAGGTCATATACTCATAAGCCACGTCCTTTATTCTACCTTGTGTGGCAGAGGACATGCACATTACACCGTGCCATCCGCGGTAGCCTTCTTTCGGTGCTGCAAACGTAACCGGAATATCTTGACCGTTCAGTGCAGAGACCGCAGGCGAGAACATGCTTTCGATTGCAACCCGTCCACTTTTCATGAACTCAACAGACTCAGGGACCGAGGTCCAGAATCCATTGAAATGGTTTAACTGAGTCAACTCTATAAGTAAGCTAAACAAATCATCAAGTTCATACTCGGTCATGGCACCGATATCTTGGAATTGAATGAATCCTTTAGCTTGTGCGGCAAGTGCTAAATCGAAAAGTCCGATAGTGGGGTCGTTGACTATGCCCACTTTTCCTGAATAGCGACTGTCTAAAAGCCAGCCCCAGCTTTCTTCTTGCCCTTGCAGTTCTTTGGGTAACTTTGATGTGTCATAGCCAAAAGAGTCAACATTGTGCACATAAGGTAAAAAACTAATTGTGTCAGTATGGTTGGCGCCCAGAGTGCCGTCGTCCTGAACATTAATAATTTTATGCGGTGCGTCGCCAGCGCCCATTCGCGCGTTCTCGGTAAGTTTTCCGGTCTTGCTTAAATCGTTTATTTCTTCCCAATACTGAAGGCGTTTTTTCTCTATGGGCTGAATAGCATGAGCACGCCACAATACAGTAATACTATTAGACCACTGCTCATAAAGGTCGAATGACGTGGGGTTCATCGACGCCTTTTGAAGAACGGTTGCACTGCCACCCGGCTCGAACTCAATATTAATGCCTAAGTCTTCCATGGCGCGCTGACGAATGGCTTCTTGAAGCGTGACATGAGTGCCTAATACGCGCAGCGTCGGTTTTTCTTTTCCGATTGAAAAAGGGGTAATGCCCGCAGTAAGGCCAAAAGCGAGACCGCCCTTTAATAAGGTACGGCGCTGGAAAGAAGAAGCGACGTTTTTATCTGAGTTTGAAGGCATTAACGTACGTCCATAGTAAACGATGACCCTCCATCATTCTGGCATCTATTTCATAGAGTTACCAAAAAATGTTACCTCATAGTTAAAAATAAAACGCTGCTTTGACATATTTGGTAACACATCAAAATTAGCGAGTAGTTAAATTTTGTATTATAAAGATATCAAAATGATATCAAAGGTGAGTGATATGAAAGAAAAGAAAGGGTTTTCGGTAAACGGTTATTTGATGATCTGTATTTTGCTAGTCGCACAGGCTGCTACGTTTTTCTATGCAGTGTCGGGTAACCCCGAAGCTGGTTTAATTCTAAGCGTTTTAGTGGGAAGTTTGTGGTTGGGCTATTTCATGGTGCAACCCAACCAAGCTAAGGTCATGACGTTTTTCGGCAGCTATGTAGGTACTGTCTCTGATGTTGGATTACGCTGGACAATTCCTTTGTTCCGTAGAGCTAATATTTCTTTGCGCATAAGAAACTTTGAAAGTGCCAGAATTAAAGTTAACGACAATCAAGGAAACCCCATTGAAATCGCCTCTATTGTCGTGTGGAAAGTGAGCGATACTGCTGAAGCAATGTTTGACGTAGACGATTACGAAAGTTTTGTGCGAATTCAAAGTGAGTCCGCAATCCGCAATATGGCAAGTAGCTTTCCTTACGATCCTCGTGACGACGAGCAAGCGGAAGTTGCACTTCGTAGCCACCCGATAGAGATATCAGCGCGTTTACAAGAAGAGATCCAGGCTCGCCTTGCGAAAGCTGGGATCACAATTTTGGAGTCTCGTATCAGCCACCTTGCCTACGCGCAAGAAATCGCTAGTGCCATGCTACAGCGTCAACAGGCATCAGCTATTGTGGCTGCCCGGAAGCAAATTGTAGATGGTGCTGTGGGAACGGTAGAAATGGCACTTCAGCGATTAAATGAAAAGGGTGTAGTAGAGCTTGATGAAGAGCGTAAAGCGACGATGATCAGTAATTTATTAGTTGTGCTTTGTGGTGATAAGTCGACGCAACCGGTTATTAATACAGGTACAATCTACTAGCTCGTTTTTTTAATTTAAGTTTGAAATTGTAGTGCCGCAGCGATGCACTGCGGCACATAAGGTTTGTGATTTTGGCAAAGAAAAAAGCGTATCCACTTAGGATAAATGAAAATGTACTTGCCGCCATGGAGCGATGGGCTGCCGATGACTTGCGCAGTGTAAATGCGCAAATAGAGTATGTATTAAGACAAGCGCTAGTGAAGCAGGGAAGAGTGAAGCTGGTAGAAAAAGTTGTAGTAGAGGTTGAAGAAATAGACTCCAATCAAAAAGATAACTGAACGCGAAATAGCAGGGTATCAGCTATCTTTTCGATACGATCGTCACTAGCTAAGGCTTAGATATTCCGCTTGATTCTGCGTCTAACAAGTACAATGCCACCTAATAGACACAGTGGGAGTAAAGACCATGCTCCGCCATGCTCTTCTACTATGACTACCGTATCTTCAACCACATATTCATTATTTTCACTTTCAAGGGGAAGATAGGCGAGTGCACTGTCATCATAGGCATCGGTATACGCCACAAGCATTTCGGTATCTGCATCATAAAGCTCTAATAGAATGTCGTACTCACCGGCCGGATAGCCAGAAACTAATGTGCTTTCAATAGTAAAGGTATCTGTTGAGTCTTCTGAGTAGATGTAAAATTCAGACGACACGTGAATCGACTCGTACACGTCGTTTTTTCCCAAATACAGGACCGCGTATACTGGCGCGCGAGTGAAAATGGTGTCGGCGTCAAACTCAATCGAAAACGTAGAGTGATAACCATCGTAATCAACGTCCTGCTCAAGCGTTACCCAGCTTTCATAAATCCAAAACTCATTAATACTGCTGACTACGATATCGCTAGAGGACTTACTCACGGCTAAATGCTGTTGATGCTTACCCGCCTTGGGAAGGGACTGTTGATCAGTCTCAACGTCATCAACAGATTGAGAGATTGTTTCTTCGCTTGTCAATGCACCTGAGGTTTTAGGCAGCAGCGATTCAGCGGCAACAAATGGTTTGTCGTAACGGTATTCGTTAGAGGTAACATTTTTGTTTTGTGCGCTATTTTCGGTACTGGCATGCACAGGTGACATAAGCGCAAGCTGTATTGTTGCAATAGCAGAATATGTAGTAAGTGAGAAAAGTAGCTTTTTCATCTGTCCATCCTTTTCCAATCGATAATGACAGTGTCATTGTTGACGGAAAAAGATGAACAAAAGCTGAAGGGTAACTTAACGCCTTCTCAGTTAAAACGGTGAGGGTGCCTTAGAGATCAGTCGTCGAAGTAGTGATCTTCTTCTTCGTATTCACCTTCTTCACGCGGCTCGAAGTAAGTACCCCAACCGTCGTAGGTTACATCATGCTTGTCGGCAATTTTAAGCAAGGCGTCAGAGTCCGCATTAAGTTTTTCAATATCTAGCTTTCTCTCTGCAACCGCGTCGAAGCAGAAAATGGTTTCGCCATCGTCAAGAATAAGCTCTTCTGCGTCGGTGACTTCAAAACCAGCTTTAAACGCATCAACAGCTGCCTTTTCTAGCACGTCGAAGTCAGTGCTGGCGAAGTGGTGCTCAATGGTATATTCGGCATCGGCTTGGCTGCCGTCTTCTAGAAGGGCATCAATAGTTTCTTGGTTAAACTCGTACCACTCTTCTCTTTCATCGAACTGGGTCATAATAAACACTCGTTAGCAATTTTGACGCAAGTTTACCTGCTTTTTTCCAGTTCATCGACCTGTGTATTAAGCGCATCAAACTTTTGTTTCATTTCATCGTTAAAATGCACCATCCACTCTTTAATTGTCTTGTCCTCGCTCAAAGCCTGAGGGGCAGCAATATCAATAAGCACAATGCCGTTATTCCAACGGTTCCATTTTACTTTATTGTGCAAATTGCTGGCGGTTACCATAACAACCGGTTCGTTGGTGGTCTTAGCTAGGCGAAATGCACCTTGCTTAAAAGGTAATATGCCTCTGCCATAGCTTCGTGTACCTTCTGGGAATAGCCATACCGACGTTTTCTTTTTCGCAATGCGTTTTGCAGCAATATCGAGTGTATTACGGGCTTTACCTGAATTCTTTCTATCAATCATGATATTGCCTGACAACCAATAGATTTGGCCGAAAATAGGGATCCACTTTAAGCTCTTTTTGCCAATGGTTACCACGCCAGGCAGTGCAGCTTTACAGATAGTGATAACGTCGAAACTGTTTTGATGATTGGCGATGTAGACGTAGGGCTCGTTTATTTTAACCGCAGGATCTTTCTTTATAATAATTTTGAGACCTACGACCTTAGCCATAAGTGAATACATACTACCCGCAATATGCACGTTATCTTTGTGAAAAGGTCGTGCGATACAAACAATTAGCAGAACGATGTTAATGAGTAAAAAAGCGATAAAAAGTGCCGGAATGCGGAATAAAGCGATCAAAACAACTCCTAGATACAATTGACGCGCGCAGTATAGATGAAGTTTCAGCGTACACTTGTCCGATGAGTTTTTACAGTGCGGAAGGTATAGTTGAGCAATAAGTTGCAAAAGTGGCTATGTTTCTCACCTTTAGTATGAGGAAATTTTGCCGATACCCAATTACAATAATAAAAAGCGCAATCGAACCTAACTCGGTAACCACTATATGCAGACATTTACTCCAGACGACCTAGAAGAAGATATTCTTGCTGACCTTATGGAGGAAATAAACGAACTCTATGAATCAAGTGAACAAACCTTGATTGAACTAGAGCTTCGTCCGGAAGACAACGAATTGCAGCGTGCTCTGTTTCGCTCAATCCACACCATTAAAGGTGATTTAGGCCTGGTTAACTTCTCTCCCATGATCCCGCTTTTGCAGCATGTAGAGGACTTGCTAGATTATTTGCGCAAAGGGCAGGTGGCGTACACAAGTACTATGAGTGACTTGGTATTGCTTACCATGGACAGAGTAAAAGCCTTCGTAGAGGCTGTAATGGCCAGTGGGAAAGCCGAATACGATGACAATCTTCACAATCAGCTGGTTTTAGCTATCGGTCGTGTGACACCTGAAAATACTGCTGAGCATGAAAAACGCCTTACCGAAGCGGTCTTATTACTTAACCCAGCGTTAGATATTGTTGCGGATGAAGACGACCCACAAAACGTTCAGATAAAGCCCCCTACGTTAGCGGCTACAGGTATTCCTAAAGATATTAGTAGTGAAAAGAAGCAAGATATTCTATTTTTCCGCGACTTAATGCAAACCATTGAACGCCGCTCTAACTACTGGTCTGGTCGTGGTGATCGCATTGCCAAACTGGCTATGTATATTAACGACGTGGCCGAAAACCCTATAGACGAAGATCAGCTTGCCGTAGCCAGCTATGTACATGACTTCGGAATGGCCTTCATGCCATTGAAGCTTTTGCACAAAGGCGATGCGCTAAGCGATATCGAATTTAATCTTATGCGCTCTCATGTGTATAAAAGTGCCCGTTTGTTAGAGCACCTAGACCAATGGGATATGGCGCGCAAAATCGTGATGCAGCACCATGAACGCACTGATGGAACAGGTTATCCATTGGGGCTAAAAGAAGACGATATATGTGAAGGTGCGAAGTTACTAGCCATTGTTGATACCTACGATGCAATGACACACCCAAGAGCGCACAATGAAGATAACGTACTTTCCAAAAAAGAGGCGGTGATAGAAATAAATCGAAGCGCCAAAGGCCAGTTTAGTATGAAGTGGGTAAGGCATTTCAATCAGGGAATGACGGCGCTACTGACGAAAGGACATTAGGTCGCAAGCCGCTTATAAGCTAGCAGCGAGTTCCCTGCTAGCTTACGGCGTAGTCATTAGGGTTAGTTCACACCCAGTTCTTTTAACTTTCTTGTTAGGGTATTTCTTCCCCAACCCAAGCGTTTAGCCGCATCTTGTTTGTGGCCATGAGTGTGCTGAAGTGCTCGCTCAAGCATAATACGCTCAAACGTCAGCATCGCGTCGTTAAGAATATTGTGATGGCCGTCGCGAAGCTGTTTATCGGTCCAGCTTGCCAACAAATCTGGCCACTCACCCGATTCAGCGCTAGGTTTTTCAATACTGCTATCGCTGTGAATTTCCGGTGGCAGATCGCTGGGCAGCACTTCTTGACCACTCGCCATTACCGTTAACCAGCGACACACGTTTTCTAGCTGCCTTACGTTTCCAGGCCATGGTAGCTGAGACATTACGCGCTCAGCGTCTTTCGATATGCTTTTAGCTTCTACATCAAGTTCTTTGGCTGCTCGGCGCAAGAAGTGACGGGTTAGTAATGGAATATCTTCGCGGCGCTCGTTAAGTGAAGGAAGGTGCACTCGGATAACGTTTAAGCGGTGGAACAAATCTTCCCTAAACTTACCTTCAGCAACCCTTTGTTCTAAATTCTGGTGAGTTGCAGCGATGATGCGTACGTCCACACTTACTGACTGGTGACCACCCACACGATAAAACTGGCCGTCTGCAAGCACACGTAAAAGGCGGGTTTGTACATCTAACGGCATATCGCCTATTTCATCTAAGAACAGTGTACCGCCGTCGGCTTGTTCGAAGCGGCCTTGGCGAGCTGCCTGGGCTCCGGTAAACGCGCCCTTCTCATGGCCAAATAGCTCTGACTCTACAAGGTCGGCAGGAATGGCGGCCATATTAAGGGCGATGAAAGGTTTACTTGCTCTTGGGCTGTGCCTATGAAGGGCGTGCGCCACAAGTTCTTTACCCGTTCCTGATTGCCCGTTAATTAGCACGCTAATTGAAGAGCGAGACAAGCGACCTATGGCACGAAACACTTCCTGCATGGCAGGTGCTTCGCCAATAATTTCCGTTACTACGTCTTCAACTTGCGCTTTAGATACGGTGGACTGCTCTCTGGCATGTGCCAGCGCCCGCTGGGTTAAGGTTACTGCCTCGTCGATATCAAATGGCTTTGGCAAATATTCAAAGGCGCCTTTTTGATATGCATTAACTGCGCTGTCTAAATCCGAATGCGCCGTCATAATGATAACGGGGAGCATAGGGTGCGAGGCATGCACCTCGTTCAGTAACGTCATGCCGTCCATTTGTGGCATTCTTATGTCTGAAATGATGACTTCAGGGGCTTGGCCGCTTTGAAGTTGAAGCAATAAATCTTCAGGGTTTTCAAAACTTAAGCAGCTGATATCTGCTGCTTGTAAGGCCTTTTGCAGCACCCAACGAATAGAACTGTCATCATCGACAATCCACACAGACTCATTCGTCATCGTCTGTCTCCTTACGATCTATTGGTATGTAAATTACGAACTCAGTGTGACCAGGGTAGCTATCTACATCTATTTTGCCGCCGTGGTGGTTTATAAGGGTCTGTGAAATAGACAAACCCAACCCAGAGCCATTTTGCTTGCTTGTGACCATGGGGTAGAAAAGTGTGTCTTTTACTTCAGCCGGAATACCCGGGCCGTTATCAATAATTTTTATTTTTGCTACCAGCGCGTGACGCTTCGTTTGAATTGTCATTTGGCGCTCTATTCGCGTAATTAACCTAATTTGTGGGTTGGGGGTTTGACTCTCGGTTAATGCCTGAACGCTGTTGCGCACAATATTGAGCACCGCTTGCTGAATCATGTCAGGGTCTAACATAAGCGGTGGAATGCTGGGGTCATAGTCGCGAACTATGGTAATGGGATTGTCTGAGTCAAAGCGCATTAAGCTGCGTATTTTTTCAAGCGCTTGATGCACGTTGCTTTCTTCAAATCGAGGTAGTGAATTAGGTCCAAGCAAACGATCAACTAAGTTTCGCAGACGATCAGACTGCTCAATGATCATGCTTGTAAATTCTTTATGCTCGTCAATCAGCTCTTTTTCTAATAGCTGTGCTGCACCGCGAATACCACCAAGAGGATTTTTGATTTCGTGTGCAAGGCCGCGAACCAATTCCCGTGCTGCGTAATGTTGCGCGTTTTGTAAAGTTTCTCGAGAAATTCGCTTTTGCTGGTCAATCTTTTTAACTTCAAATAGCAGTCGTGGGCCGTCTTCGAAGTGCAAGTTGGTAACGGTTAGGTCGGCAGATACATAGCGGTTATCTCGAAAAGCCAACTTAATTTCGTTTTCGGTGAAATCTTCACCTTTTCTGATGGCAGCTTTGAGTCGGGTGGTTTCTATTGTGCCCGGCAAGAAAAAATCTTGAAGTGGATGTCCAATAAGTTGTTTTAATCCAGTCTCAAACAAAGCTTCACCAGCGTGGTTGGCATAAACGATCGTAAGTTTGTTGTCTACCATTACCAGTGCGGTATTTAGGCTATTGATTAGCTGTTGTGTTTCTAACTCGGTGGAATGCATCCGAGCTCGTCTCCTTTGCACCATAATTGTGCATTGTAGCTTGCAATGATGCGTTGCGCGAATAAAGAGCTCAAGAAGAAATGTTCACTGAACCTCTATGGTGCGCATACATAACAATGGTTGCACGCTATTAGTTATTAATTAACGCCGATGCCTGATGCAGGTAAAGGGTTTGTAATGGAGACGATGCAAGAGTCTTGCCCGTATTGTTCGTGAGTTCAACTTTATAAGTATGTGCCCCACGATGGATACCAGAAAGCTTAAAGACGCCTGAACTATTGCTAGCTAATGGGGCGTCGTCAAAGATTAATCGGTAGATTGGCGCTTTGGGTGCACCAGGTTGTGCGGCAGAGATAGTGAATTCTCCCAAGTTATTGCGAATTGTCGCTTCTGGTGCAGGTGACTTAATGACTACGCGATAGTTGGGCTTGGGGGCAGCCGGCTTCGCAGGGGGAGGTGGAGTAACCTTTGCCGCGGTTACTACGTTTTGCGTTTTTACATCGAACGCTAGGGGTTCTGCGTTTTGCTGCGGCTTGTCAGTGTAAGTCACAGAGCCGTCTTTACCTACCACCTTGTATATGGTCATTGGAGAGGTAGCTGCAGCTGATGTTGCATTGCCGCTTTGTTCGGTTTCGCTTTCTTGTGCTTCTTGCTGGGTACTTTGTTGGCTCAGCATTTCCGCTTGCACAGGCAGTAAGCCGTTGCCGCTACTTAGTAATAGCGAAATTAAGCAAATGTGTCGCGTCATGTTGTGCACGTGTCGTTACCTAATTAATGTGGTTTTGGCTAGCTGGCTAATTTACATAGCTTGCTACGTCTGGCTTATTGATAACCTCTTTAGATGTATGCAAGTGCAGCGGGGCAAAGCCCTGTGCGCAGTTGATGTAGCATGAAAGAGTATTCGTTAGCATAGCTATAAAAACATAGTAGATAAATCGTACGCATAAAAAAAGCCCGCAGAGCGGGCTTTAGTATAAATTGCTATACAGTGCGAATTTACACGCTGTAGTACATGTCGAACTCAACTGGGTGAGTAGTCATGTTAAGTTTGGTTACTTCTTCAGACTTAAGGTCGATGTATGCATCAATCATGTCGTCAGTCATAACGCCACCTGCTTTAAGGAAGTCGCGGTCGTTATCAAGGGCTTCAAGCGCCATTTCTAGCGAGCTTGCAACTGTTGGAATTTCAGCAGCTTCTTCTGGCGGTAGGTCGTACAAGTCTTTATCCATTGAATCACCAGGATGGATCTTGTTCTTAATACCGTCGATACCGGCCATAAGCATAGCGGTGAACGCTAGGTATGGGTTGGCTGTTGGATCAGGGAAACGTACTTCGATACGACGCGCTTTATCGCTAGTTACGTGAGGAATACGAATAGACGCAGAACGGTTACGTGCAGAGTATGCAAGCATTACCGGTGCTTCGAATCCAGGAACTAGACGCTTGTATGAGTTAGTTGAAGCGTTAGCAAACGCGTTGATTGCACGCGCGTGCTTGATAATACCACCGATGTAGTAAAGTGCTTCTTCAGAAAGGCCTGCGTACTTGTCACCCGCGAAGATGTTTACGCCATCTTTAGAGATAGATTGGTGGCAGTGCATACCAGAACCATTGTCGCCAACAAGCGGCTTAGGCATAAAGGTAGCGGTTTGTCCGTATGCGTGTGCAACGTTGTGAACTACATACTTGTAAACTTGAATTTCGTCAGCTTTCTTAACTAGCGTGTTAAATTCGCAAGCAATTTCGTTTTGGCCAGCAGTTGCCACTTCGTGGTGGTGCGCTTCGATAACAAGGCCCATTTCTTCCATAACTAGGCACATTGCAGCACGGATATCGTGCGCAGAGTCCACTGGTGGTACTGGGAAGTAACCGCCTTTAACGCCTGGGCGGTGTGCCATGTTGCCGCCTTCAAACTCTTCGCCAGAGTTCCACTTAGCTTCAGAAGAGTCAATCTTGTAGAAAGAGCCCGCCATGTCAGTGTGGAAGCGTACGTCATCAAAAAGGAAAAACTCTGGCTCTGGGCCGAAGAAACATGTGTCACCGATGCCAGTTGATTTTAGGAATTCTTCTGCACGACGAGCAACTGAACGAGGGTCACGCTCATAACCTTCCATTGTTGAAGGTTCAACGATGTCACAACGGATGTTTACTTGTGTTTCCTCAGCGAAAGGGTCAACTACGCAGCTTGTTGCGTCTGGAAGAAGAACCATGTCTGATTCGTTGATGCCTTTCCAGCCAGCGATTGAAGAACCATCGAACATTTTACCTTCTTCGAAAAACTCTTCATCTACAACGCTCGCAGGAATAGATACGTGTTGTTCTTTACCCTTTGTATCGGTAAAACGTAAATCTACAAACTTCGCTTCACTTTCTTTAATCAGCTCTAATGCCTTTTCTACTGACATCGTGTCCTCCAGGTTTAATGTAAAAATGCGGAATGATCAGCTTCACTCCAACAGTGGCAAAAGTGAAAGCGATTATCATGCCATCTATATGTGTGCCGATTTCTGTGGCATAGACGGGCATCTATCACTTCCGTTTGAATTAAATTGCACTATATTGATGCAGCATTGCACCAATATGGCGCCTTGTGCTCATTTATACGTCAATCAGCCTAGATTACTTTGTAACGTATAGCCACCAAATATGATCAATTAGGTGCAACGGGGCTGGTTATTTGTTGAACAAGTGTTTGAAAACCAATAAAACTCGTTTCCATCAAAAAAAAGATGCGCAAACGTCGTGGTTTTTCTGTACAATCCGCGCAAATTTTTCTATCTGCATTTTTTTGCAACAAATCTAACGCATACTCCTTTCCACTGAATTGAAGTAGACGTTGATTTACACAGGCTCTATATAAGCATGAATACCACTGATATTAATAAATTGCGTAACATCGCAATCATCGCCCACGTTGACCACGGTAAGACCACCCTGGTAGACAAACTGTTACAGCAGTCTGGCACCCTTGAATCTCGAGGCGAGCAAGAAGAGCGCGTAATGGACTCGAACGACATCGAGAAAGAACGTGGCATTACCATCCTAGCTAAGAACACAGCGATTAACTGGAACGACTACCGTATCAACATCGTAGACACTCCAGGACACGCTGACTTCGGTGGTGAAGTAGAGCGTGTAATGTCGATGGCTGACTCTGTACTTCTACTTGTAGATGCGCAAGAAGGCCCGATGCCACAAACCCGTTTCGTTACGCAAAAGGCATTTGCTCAAGGTCTTAAGCCAATTGTTGTTATCAACAAAATCGACAAGCCTGGTGCGCGTCCTGATTGGGTTATGGATCAAGTTTTCGACCTATTCGACAACCTAGGTGCAACTGACGAACAGCTAGATTTCCAAGTTGTTTATGCGTCTGCACTTAACGGTTGGGCATCACTAGATGCAGATACTAAAGAAGACGATATGACGGCATTGTTCCAAACTATCGTTGACCAGGTTTCTCCTCCTGATGCAGATATCGACGGCGCATTCCAAATGCAGATCTCTCAGCTTGACTACAACTCATACGTGGGTGTTATCGGCGTAGGTCGTGTTAAGCGTGGTTCTGTTAAGCCAAATCAACAAGTAACGGTTGTTACTGCTGATGGCAAAAAGCGCAACGGCAAAGTAGGCTTAGTTTACGGCTACCTTGGCCTTGCTCGTCACGAAGTTGAATCTGCGCACGCGGGCGACATCATTGCAATCACAGGTCTTGGCGAACTTAAGATCTCTGACACCATTTGTGACGTCAACACTGTAGAAGCACTTCCTCCACTTACGGTTGACGAGCCTACAGTAACCATGACGTTCCAGGTAAACACCTCGCCGTTTGCAGGTAAAGAAGGTAAGTATGTAACGTCACGTAACATTCTAGAGCGCCTTAAAGACGAACTAGTACACAACGTTGCACTGCGCGTTGAAGAAATGCCTGATCCGGACAAGTTCCGCGTATCTGGTCGTGGTGAACTTCACCTAGGTATTCTTATCGAAAACATGCGTCGTGAAGGTTACGAGCTTGCAGTGTCACGTCCAGAAGTAATTCTGAAAGAAGTTGACGGCGCAACGCAAGAACCATACGAAACCCTGACTATCGACTGTGAAGAACAGCACCAGGGTTCAATCATGGAACAGCTTGGTCTGCGTAAAGCAGAAATGACTGACATGTCTCCAGATGGTAAAGGTCGTGTACGTATCGACTTTATCATTCCAAGCCGTGGCCTAATTGGTTTCCAAACAGAGTTCATGACGTTAACGTCGGGTTCTGGCTTGCTATATCACACGTTCGATCACTATGGTCCGTACAAAGGCGGTATCATCGGTAAGCGTAAGAACGGTGTTCTAATCGCTAATGCAAACGGTAAAGCACTAACTAACGCTCTGTTTAACCTTCAAGAACGCGGTCGTCTATTCATCGGTCACGGTGTTGAAGTGTACGAAGGTATGGTTATCGGTATTCACAGCCGTGACAACGACCTTACTGTAAACGCCCTTAAAGGTAAGCAGCTTACTAACGTTCGTGCATCAGGTACTGACGAAGCGCAAACACTAGTTCCACCAATCAGAATGTCACTTGAGCAAGCGCTTGAGTTCATCGATGACGACGAACTAGTAGAAGTAACGCCTGAATCTATCCGTATTCGTAAGAAGCTTCTTACAGAAAACGAGCGTAAGCGTGCATCACGTGCACCTAAGTCTTAATAGCTTCTAAGACTTACATTGATTTTGAAAATGCCAGCGTCAGCTGGCATTTTTTTTCCATTTTGCCGATGAGTTTGGCCTGCAATCTTTCAACTCGTGTCTCAACTTACACACCGTCACTTCCCATCAAAAAAGCTGCTTTCTAGCATTATCACTAAAACGTTAGAAAAAGTTTAAATATCGACCAAAGGTTAGTGGTCAAAAGCGTTCAGAGATTCTATGCTTGGAAAATCAGTCCGCATAGATCAATACCCAGCGAGCATTAATCTATGCGGATTGGTACAATAGACTGATGCCTTAACACGTGAGCTAAGTCGTTGTAATATTTACGGCTAATGACCTAACAAAAAGGGGAAGGGTAGTGTTTTCTGTAGCAGTAGTTGAAGATGATCCTATCACGCTTGACCTTATTACTGACGCGTTGGAAACGCAGTTAGACGCCACCGTGTATCCATTTACACGTAGTAAATTTGCAAGGGATTTTTTGCTGCAACAAACCGCAGAATCTATCAGCTTGATCATCAGTGACCAAGTAATGCCGGATTATGATGGACTAAGTCTTCTAAAAACCTGTCAGTCTTCGGGGTTGGACGTTCCATTTTTACTCATTACTGCCGACCCTAACAAAGAGTTAGTGATAGAAGCGCGTAAACTTCAGGTTACCGGTTTTCTTGCTAAGCCACTCAATATGGAAGAGCTAGTTCAAAAATCGAGAGAGGCGGTGTCGCAGGCCAGCTAAGCCTGTAGGTTGTTTTTCATTTTATGTATCGCACGCTAAAGGTGTGCATGAGAGCCAAAAATCTACTTCGTGGTTAACGATGACAACGTAAAACAGGTTAGGACAGCAAAGCGCAATTTACCTTTGGCTTTAACGTGTTAATTTATCTCTATTAAAGTACATTTCGATATAGAAAATTCGGGTTAATTCATCTCACGCCCCTAGTTTATGAGGCGCTAAAATTCTACACTGGTGGCATAAGTTTTTATGCAACAGGATGTAATGTGAGCGCCTTATTCGATAACACCCCTCCCAGAAAAGACACGTTTTCGTTCAAATGGCAAAAGTACAAAGGGAAAGACATCATTCCTGCGTGGGTTGCCGATACTGAGTTTCGTTGCGCGCAGCCAATTCTAGACGCCATTTCGGGTCAGGTTGAGCATGGCAACATGGGTTACATACTGCCTGCACATCACGAAGGCGCCATTCAGGCTGTAGTGAGATGGCTTAAAGATAAGCATAATTGGGAAATTCAACCCGAGTGGCTAGTGTGGACACCAGGCGTTGTGCCAGCGTTTAACGTAGCGTGTAAAGCCTATTGTGAACCCGGTGATAAAGTACTTATTCAAACACCCAATTATCCGCCTCTACTGGCTGCCCCAAAGCTAAATGGTCTCGAACGGGTAGATATAGGCACGGTAGTGCAAAATGACGACGGCACAAGTTCTGAAACTATCTCGAGTGTTGAAGGTGCGCGCTATACGTTAGATTTTGAAGCATTAGAAAGAGAAGCGGCTGATCCTAAATGTAAGCTGTTTATTCTTTGTAACCCAATGAACCCGGTAGGTTCGGTGCTTACTAAAGCTGAATTAGATCGCATTGCCGAGATCTGTAACGCGAACAACGTTAAGCTATGTTCTGATGAAATCCACTGCGACCTTATTCTAGAAGATGGCAAGCAGCACATACCGGCGGGCCGCGAGTCCAACCTTGCTGAAAATAGCGTTACGCTAATGGCTGCCAGTAAAACATTTAATATTGCTGGTTTGGGAACGTCTTTTGCCATCATCCCTAATCGCCAGCTGCGTCAGGCATTTACCAATGCCGCAGCGGGCATCGTACCTTGGGTTACTGTATTGGGCTTAGCGGCTACAGAAGCAGCATTCACTCAATGTGATGAGTGGCATCAGCAGCAACTTACCTACTTGCGTGAAAACAGAGATATGGTGTTTAACACAGTAAACAGCATTGACGGGCTTAAAATGCTCAAAGCCGATGCGACGTTCCTTGCGTGGGTAGACGCCAGTGGACTAGGTGTAGAGAACGTCCAGCAGTGGGCCGAAGAGAAAGGCGTAGGCCCGTCACCAGGCATCGATTTTCACAAGGCGGACCATTTCAGAATTAACTTTGGCTGCAGCAAAGCGATGCTCCAGGATATTCTGCAACGCCTCGCCAGCTAAAAATTGGGGTCAGAGTACTTTTTCAGTCCCAAAATGGGGTCAGAGTACTTTTTGTAATTACGCTCTCTATTAAAAAGGGCCAAAGTATTACCTTGGCCCTTCTCATATGCAGTTATTTTGTTAGTCACGTAATTTCACTGTTACCTGCGAGTGCACACTATAATGACATACAAAGGGAGAAAGTTACTCTGACCCCATTTTTGCAGCTAGCTAAATACGCCGATTAGTTTATACAGGCCTAAACCAATCACAGTACCCACTACTAGAAAGCCTGCCAGGTTACTTTTCCATGTGTTTCTAAATTCCCCCAGTGCGGTGCTTTTATTCATAACGACCAATAGAAATATGGCAATAATTGGCAGTAAAAGAGCATTAGTCGCTTGAGCAAACAAGATGGCGGGGAGGGGTTTAAAGCCAAGTGCTGCAACACTGACACCCACTACAATGATGATAAACCATACCGCTTTAAAGCTCTTGCTTTGCATATCGTCAGAAAGCCCTAGTGCTCCTGTTACCGCATAAGCGGCTGCTAGCGGCGCAGTGATAGCACTGGTTAAGCCTGCGGCGAATAACCCTAATGCAAAAAACCACTGAGCTTTGTCACCTAAAACCGGTTTAAGCTGCTCGCCCATGTTCGAAGCGTCCATAGTGGCAGCTTGATTGAAGAACGCCATCATTGCTGTTGCCATTACGATAAGCGTAATAAGCCCACCCATACTAATAGCTCTAGCAGACTGGTTTCGGCACGCGACGACCGCTTCTTGTTTATCTTGGCCTTTCGATGATTTTGCAACTAGGCTCGCGTGAAGAAACAAGTTGTAAGGCACGATGGTGGTACCAATAAGCGCCAGCACCGTGGTAATGGCGTCAGCGTCTAGTCGCGGAGACATTAACTGACTAAACATCGCGGCGATATCAGGTTTGGCTACCAACAGCGTGATAAGAAATACGCCAGCCATAATAAAGACGAGATAAACCAGTACTGTCTCTATCCACTTGTAGCTGCCCGACCAGAGTAAAACTATAGCGATCGTGCCCAAAATACTGGCCCAGGGGCCAATGCCTATACTGATAAATGCGTCTAGCCCGATTGCAGCGCCGGTTAGGTTGCCCGATTCATAGGCTGCGTTGCCAATGCCGATAGCACTGACAATAAGCACGATAAAAAGATTCTTTAGCCATGGCTTGTAAGCCATGTTTTTCATTGCACTGGCTAGGCCTTGGCCGCTGGCCACACCTAAACGCGCTGCCATGTCTTGCAATACTATGGTTGCGAATATGGAGAAGAGGAGCGCCCATACTAGGTGAAAGCCAAAGTTTGCACCTGCCAGACTTGCCGTAGTTACTGTTCCAGGGCCAATAAAGGCGGCCGCGATGATGTATCCTGATTTATCTTTTGCCATTGCAACGACTCTTAGTTAAGTTTTGCTATCATGACAATAGGTAGGCGAGCACGCAACAGTACCGCTAAACCAATACAGTAACAGATTGGTTTTAAACCTATTGTCGCGTACCCAGTGTAGAAGTTTGTTGTTTACTCTTTACCTTATTTCCCATTGTTTTGGGTAGATAAAAGGTTACAAAACATGCCCTCTACAAAGTGGCCGCGCAGACTACCGTTTCATAAAAGAGAACGCAAATTAAAATAGGATGGTAATGGTGAAAGATGGGTTTCCAATAAACACAATCAGCGATATTGTTTCGCTTCCCAGTTTCGAAAATGTGCTTCCGGATGCTTATTACGTAGATGGAATGATCTTTGCCGTTGCCTCCGCACCAGAAATTCCCATGCCCGAACAGTGGATGCCGTGGCTCATACAGTCTAGTGACAGCCACCTTGTAGACAAAGATGTAGATAAGCTTGCTGATACATTAATGAATGGCCTGCGGGCGCATTTGGATTTTATGCGTCAGGAAAAGTCGCCCATGCCTAGTGAATTGAACGTTGCGATAGAGGTGCAAGGAACGACGAGGCCTTCGAAAGAACTCGAAAGCTGGCTAAATGGGCTTTTACACGTGCACAAGCAATTAGAACCTGTGTGGCAAAATGCGTGGAACCATTGGGAAAAGCATTTAGAAAAAAGTAAGGCGAACAAGAAAGACTGTGACGATAACGAGCCTGAGAAAACAGAACCTGCAGAAGCTCGCCTGTCTCGATGTTTAAAGCTTTTCTCAACGCTTGCTAATATTGAATTAGCTTTGTCTTACAGAAACGACAAACAAGCTGCTCAGCTTGAAAGTAATATAAACATGCTTGTTAAACAGCTTCCTTCGGTGCTGGCAGATTACACTAAGTTGTCAGGGGAGCTAGCAGGCGCGTTACCCAATCAATTTGAAACCTTCAACAAAGTAACCTAGGGGAAAACTTGATAACTGGGAGCTGCAGGAGAAGCAAAAAACAAAAACGCTAATTCAAAATTAGCGCTGTCTTTGTTGTTGATGCCGTTGATTCAACGTGTGTTTAAGCGAAGCGGTATAGCTGTCTAGTTCAAGTTTTGCCTTTTCGTATTGCTCGTTAAGAAGCCGTGAAGCAGGCTCCCTCATAAGCGCCTTAAAGGCAATATCTGTCTGTTTGAGCAAATGCTTGAGGTGTTGATTACTGTCATCCATGTATAGCATTCCGATAAAAACAATTCGTTAAACCCGAGAAACAACAGGTTCTGGGCGACTATGTGCAATGCTTACAACACTCTCAACAACAAGCTTAAAATTACTTCTCACACTACACAGCAGTACTGGTTCCTTGAGTACTGACTTTTCAATAACTTTGTACGTGCGCCTTTACTATTTAGTTTGGCTTAAACTTTTATAAAGGTTTTACCACAGCCAGGCAAACGATGGCGAGAATGATAAGCACCGGCGCTTCATTTAAAAAGCGATAAAAGCGCGGAGAGTGTCTATTTTCGTCGCGTGCAAATTGCTTCATTAACTTAAACAAATAGAAGTGATAGCCGTAAATAGCAAGAAGCAGCAGCAACTTTATATGAAGCCACCCCGACATTTTAAACCAAGTTCCACCATAGCTGACAATAAGCGCAACGCCGAATGCCAGAGTTAACAAGGCGAATGGAGTAACAAAGAACCACAGGCGGCGCTCCATGACCTTAAATTCGTCTTTTACCACTTGAGATTTCGTGGTCGCGTGATAAACGAAAAGTCGCGGTAAATAGAAAAGTCCTGCCATCCAAGCCAGCATGAAAAAGATGTGCAGCGCTTTAAACCATAAAATGTACATACTAATAATGAGCCTTTTGTAAGAAGCTTTGTAAGATATTCCACGTTACTACGCCAATAATATCGTTTAGCTCCTGATCGTAAATATAAACTGCGCCAGAGCGCGAGTTTTTAAGGTGTTCGTATACTTCGTGCAGCGTAGACTGCGCGCTAATACCTTCCATTTCGTAATAGTTTAACGCTGTTGCATCGTGTTCCAAACTCACATTGTATTGGACCAGCTTATACTGCACATCTATTTCAAATTTTAACTTCTGAATGACAATTTTTGTTGGATCGCTTTCTAAGTAGTTAATTAACGCTTGCTCCGGCGCATCGTGAAATAGCTTGTACTCGGTATTCATCGCTGCAAGTACGCCCGTTTTCTCAAGTGCTTCACGAATAGACGAGATAGCGTAAGGGAGATTTTGATAATCAAGCTGGCGTATGAAAATAGAGCGGTTGCCAAAGAACTGCGTAGAAGTCACGTAAGCAGGCACAATTACCAACATGGCTGGTAGAATAATTTGCGGGCTGTACGATAGTTCCATAACCGCGGAAAGCGCTGCAAGAGGCGCGTGCAATACTGCGGTCAACATGCCTGCTATGCCTAACAGGGCGAAGCTGTTGGTAAATTCGGGTACGTCAATAAAGTACGACAGTGGCAATAAAAGTACGGCGCCAGCGAGCATGCCAATAACCATCACTGGGCCAATGATCCCTCCTGGAATACCGAGGCCAATAGCAAATACCGCCAAGATAACTTTAAACACCAAAGTAGAAACCAACAGCAGCGCGCCGGGGGAGCTATCAAATAAGTGCTCAACATCGATAAAGTTGGCGCCAAGGGCTTCAGGTATAAACATACCAATGGTACCGGTAATTAGCGCAGCAAGTATTAAACGCCACACCATGGAAACCGGCCTGAACCACGTCATCACCCGCATAAGCTGGCTATTGAATAAAACGGCCAGCATGCCCAACAGAATGCCTAGCAGCACCAAGTAAAAATACATCCACTGGCTAAATGCATTAAACGATAAAAACGAAAGCTCGTTTACTTCTCCAAATACAATGCGAGTGAGCACCGAGCCACAGGCAGCAGCCAGCATGACAGGAACAAAAATATGTATTTTGTATTCCCTAAGTACCACTTCCATCACGAATATTACGGCAGCAAACGGGGTGTTGAAGGATGCGGAGATCCCTGCCGCAATGCCGCAGCCTGCAAGTATTCGAATACTGTTGTAGGGCAAGCGAAGCCATTGCCCTAAGAAACTACTGCCTGACGCGCCTAAATGAACGGAAGGGCCTTCTCGACCGACAACGAAACCGCCGGCCAGGGCTAGCATGCCCCCAAAGAACTGGTTAATGGTGGTTCTAAATGGAATATGACCGTAATAGTACTTCACTCGATGAATAACGAAGGGAATACCTAAACGGTAGTGCTTGAAGCCCGTAAGAAAGGCGATAAACAGAATTAATCCTACACTGGTAAATGGCATGATAAGCCAAACCAACCAGTCATAGGTAAGCACCGACTGAAGCGACGAAACGCCTGTTTCTTGTAGCCATTCCACGCACAGCCGAAACAGTATAATGATAAGCGCCGCGCAGGTTCCCCCTACAATGCCCAGCATGCACAACTGAATGGATGTGCGTGGATGAGCTACTTCCTCTCTTAAAGCCTGCAAGCGCATGTTGTGGTACAGTAGATTAACGTAAAAAGAAGCTTACCATAAACACCTAAAATTCATAATGTTTAGAGCGCCTTAGCGCACGGTGTTTTTTGTTGATGTAGATATCATGACGACAGATCAGTTAAAAGAAGTTTTAGGCAACTACAAGTGGACACTGTTAGTGGCGCTTATTATGTTTGCCATGGTTGGGTTCGGCTATAAGCTAGCGCGAATTATTGACGAAGGCGACAGCAAGAAAGTACAGGCTCAGCAAGAAACTATTGCTATTTTGTCTGAAGAAAATCATGCGCTTACTACCAAAGTGAATCAGCTGGAAGTCGCCATGGAGCTTGCCACGCTCGAGACGGAGAGCATTACCAATACGTTAGGCGAACAGAAAAAAGAACTAGAGGCGCAACAAGAATTACTGAGTTTCTATGAACGCGTCGTGGCGCCTGAGAAAACCGACGAAGGTTTTGCCATTGAAGGGGTAGAAGTTTTTAAGTTAAGTGACAATACCTATCAACTTAGGTTGGTTCTGCTGCAGTCTAAACAGCAAAAAGCAGTGATAAATGGCAGTTTAGATATTGCCGTAGTCGGTCAGCGAAACGGTGAAGCGTTCACGCTGAAATCGGGCGAATCGAGCCTGCTGGCAGAAGATATCAAATATCGCTTTCGCTTTTTCCAAGCCGTTAACGTAACTCTCACTATCGAGGAAGATATAAACCCCGAATCCATTGCTTTTTCTACAACGGTCTATCAATACAAAACCCGTAAAGGCAACTATGAGATAAGCGTGCCGTGGAATGAAGCGCTTTCTGTCGAAATAGAGTAATCGCTGTGGGGCAGCGCTAGCCTATCCGTTAATTCAACCTTTTAACGCATCGAAAGCTTTATTCAAACAAATACCAGTAGCCATAACCCACAAGAAATGCAGGAATAGCAGAGTACACTGTGGCAATAAGCGCTGCTTTGGGTGAGAGCGCAATGGCGGGAAACAACGCGTCGCCGTCATTACTTATTGCATTGCCAAGTTGTGCTGAAAACGGAACTGCGCCATTAAGGTATAAGCTGGTTACCAATATCTGCGGACCGCAACCAGGTAAGAACCCGATGATGATCGCCAGGCCAACTAAGCCGGGGCCCATGGATTGAAGCAGCCCTGCAATGTCTAGCCCAAACCAGACAACAGACAGCTCGAACATAAGAAACGCGAGTACTACCCATGCCAATACAAACTGTGTGTCTAGTGCGGCTTTCTCTTGCCATTTAGGCGGAGGCGGAATTAAATCCTCTTTCGTAATCGAAGCGTATCCGCTTCCCGAACCACACAAAGACCATAGTCCAAGGCTCGAAATACATAACGCGGCACCAATCAGCGTTAGTGTACTTTCACTGATAGCAAGGTAACTGTGTACGGGAAGTTGAAAGGCCAAACCAAGCGCAATCGCCAACGAGGGTAAGCTCGCAATCATCCAGAATACTTTAGAAAGTGATATGGCTTTGTGGCTTACTGTTTTGGGTTTATCACAGTTTTGCGATTGTTGGAGCGCACCATCGGCTTCAGGAGCCTGGTAATTATGAAATTTATTGACCACTAGCCCCGTCATTGCACCCACCGTGACGCTGACGGCCATTACGGTTAAGGCATCTAACGGTGCTTGGGCGAGTAACAGAAATGCAGCATCGCCCATAGTGCTGGTTAGCACTGCTACCACGGCTCCAAAGCTTGTCACACCTCGCGTGTACTGAGTGACAACGATAATAGCACCGCCGCAGCCTGGCAGAGCACCAAGTAGGGCAGATAATCCTACCTCATGTACAGGGTGCGCTTTCATATAATTACCAATGGCTTCGGCCGAAACGCGTAACGTGGCGACGTAATAAAGCGCAAGCGATGCATATACAAACGCTGCCACTTGAAAAAATGCATCTGACAACACCGATAAGGTAATCGCACGGGTGCTGTTATAAGTAAGAAGAATGGCTATAAACAGCGGCATCAACAGCCGCTTATTGGTTAAGTGAGGAAAAAAAACGTTTCTTAATAGGGCGCTAGTAAAAGAAGGTAAGTGCTTATACCGGACCACCGCCTTAGCGCTTTTTGATGTGTGAGACGCCGTATCCATTACAACTACACCCTCGACCTACTGTTATCCATGTTTAAGGCGTGCCTAGGGGCTGTTGACCTTTGGTGTACGAATTTTGGTCTAAATGGAAGCCTTTTAATCGCGAAACAGTCCTGCAAGCCTAGCGGGCTAAGTTAAAGGACTGTGACAAAGAGTAAAGAAAAACATGTATTCTTCATCTTTGCTTAACCCTTCAACAGAAAAGGTCGTAGAAGTCTGTTCACCGCCGCCAATAATGTCAGTCGCGCCAATTACACGCTCATCGTCTGGCTTAACGTAATTGTTGTCTAAACCCGCACTCATACCGTCTGTTGCCACTGCTTGTCCGTTGGCTTTTGTTGTCATCACCCAGTTATGGCCCATGGCTTGTTTAGGTAACTGACCTGTGTGCTTCAAAGTCACGGTAAACTCGCTACAACTCGCCGGGATAACAACGTTCGACGTATTGAATTGCATGGCGTCGTTTGATTCCACAGTCACTTCGCATTCGTTAGCAAATGCACCAGAGGCCATAAGAAAAAGGGCTGTGCCACCAAGTAACTTCTTGATCATAAATAATGTCCTTTGAATTTTGGTTAACTTCACCTATCGGTGGAATTGGAAGATCCAATTTTCTTTACGAAAAAGAATAGCACTGGATCATTGTAAATGCTAACGATTATCATTTATATTGAGTGGTATATAAAGAAAGCGCTTTTATGTACATCGAGCTTTTTTGTTTTTTCACGCACAAGGGATGCACATGTCTTCGATACGAAATGCAGTTCAACACGTTCGATTTGGATACAACGACAATGAGCTGAACTCAGCGCTTTTAAGAAATTATCTAGATGGCGTAACTTTCGTTGCCAACTTATTGCCAAGTGATAGAGACAAATTTTCTATCTATAAAAATGCGGTTGAGGTGCTTTATGAAACCCTGTGCGATCCGCAGGTCAGTCAGCAATGGCGGCATAGTTGTTTAGAGCATTTGTACAAGCCGTTACTTAAAGCTGAGCGCTACGCGTGTAACGAGAGTGATCGAATTGCGCTTGCGAGAATAAAAATAGACATGAACACCAGAGAGCCTGTTGATCTTTGATGTACAGCAAAGGTCTGCAAGCGCTAGTGCACCATTTTTTATAATTCACTTACTAGGGCCTAGTTTTCTAATGCCACTAGCCCTAATAGGATTCTGATAAAAGCGTGGCAACCACGCCGAAAAACTAGCTATATCAACACAAGGATACAAGTCATGACAGCAACACGCACAGAACGCGACAGTATGGGCGAGCTACAGGTCCCCGAAAATGCACTCTACGGCGCGCAAACTCAGCGTGCCATTCAAAACTTCCCTGTAAGCGGGCAGCGCATGCCCGAAGCCTTCGTACGCGCGTTGATTACAGTAAAAAAAGCCGCAGCACAAGCCAACATGAAACTCAAAGTGCTGGATAAAGATCGCGGCCAAGCGATAGTTAAAGCCTGTGATGAGCTGTTGGCACTTGATGATGTGATGCAGCATTTTCCCGTTGATATATTTCAGACTGGTTCAGGCACGAGCACAAACATGAACGCCAACGAGGTCATTGCTCGCTTAGCCTCTCGTTATTCTAGCGAAGAGGTTCATCCGAATGATCATGTAAATTACGGGCAAAGTTCAAATGATGTGATCCCTACCACCATTCATGTTAGCGCGGCTATTGCATTGTCAAACGAGCTTATACCGGCCGTTGAAAGTTTAGTTCGTACTATTGAAGTTAAAGCAAAGTCGGTAGCGCAATACTGCAAAACCGGACGCACTCATCTCATGGATGCGATGCCTGTAGGCATGGATCAAAGCTTACTGGCTTGGGCTTCTCAGCTTAAGCAGCAGATTAAAACCCTGCGCGCTGTGCAGCCAGCTATTCAAACCCTTGCCCAAGGAGGCACTGCCGTGGGAACAGGTGTAAACGCCCATGCGGATTTTGCTACGACATTTTCAGATGCGCTAGGGGAGCTGACCGACATTGCGTTTAAGCCCGCTGACAATTTCTTTGCATTGATTGGCTCTCAAGACACAGCAGTGACGCTTTCCGGTGCGACAAAAAGTTTAGCCGTCACCCTCATGAAAATTGCTAATGACTTGCGCTGGATGAATTCTGGGCCTTTGGCTGGTTTAGGTGAGATTGCGCTGCCTGCGCTACAGCCAGGTTCATCGATTATGCCCGGCAAGGTAAACCCGGTTATTCCGGAAGCAGTGGCGATGGCTTCAGCACAGGTAATAGGTAACGATACGGCGATTACCGTAGGTGGGCAGTCTGGGAATTTTGAGCTAAATGTAATGCTACCAATGATTGCCAGCAATTTGCTTTCAAGTCTGTCGCTAATGACCAACAGTGCGACGCTAATCGGCGAGCAGGCGATCGAGGGCTTTACTGTAAATCAAGATAACATTGAAGCTGCGCTTTACAGAAACCCCGTGCTCGTCACCGCGCTCAACCCTGTTATTGGCTATGCTAAAGCCGCAGAAATAGCAAAAACAGCCTACAAAGAAAACAAGCCTGTTATTGATGTGGCTGAAGCGATGACAGATATCCCCAGAGGCGAGCTAGAATCACTACTAGACCCGAAAAAACTTACCACACCTTAAAGCGCTGTGAGAGAACGAAGATGATAAAAAGTGCGATCTGTGATCGCACTTTTTTTGTGGTGAAAGAGATGTTTGTATACAAACAGGACGCACTAAAAACTCGCATGATCCACGCTTGATTAAAAACTGCTCAACGATTGGCACGTTCTTGGCTTGTTCTAAGGTTATTATCAGGGTAAAACGTGTTTTAACCGGTATACAGTTGCTGTATGCGAACGGGATTTTTGATACAGTGACGCAATAAATAAATTGTATAGCTGCGTAAGACAGCAACAGACACTAGCGCTAATAGGTTTTGCTTATTGTCATGGCTAATTGCTATGAGGAAAGTGACGCCTTTTCGGGAAGAAAAAATGACAGAAACTTGCTTTCGCATGAAGGGCACTACGCTCACCAGTATTGTGTTAGAAGTAATAGATTTTGAGCCAGATAATTTTGAAGCTCAGTTATCTCAGAAGGTCGCGAGCGCGCCGCAGTTCTTTACCCGTTCCTCACTGATTTTACATTTGATAAAGCCTTTATCTGCTACAGAGTTCGAGCTGCTGGTGGCGCTATGTCGTCGATTGCAATTACAGCCCATGGCCGTGAAAGGTGAGGTGGCAGAGCTGAAGCCTACCATCAATGACTTGGGGTTAGCCGATGTAAGCCAAAGCAAATTTACAGACAGCGCACTTCGTTCGAACAAAGCGAATGGTAGTGAAAACAATAACGGAAGCGGCGAAAACCCGTCTCAAACCGCACAACAAGATCAAACCGTTTCAGCGCCGCCAAAAAGTGAACCGGCTCCTGCAGCCGCAACCACGCTCAAACCTGCCAAAGTAATTAACCGTCCGGTACGTTCTGGTCAGCAAGTCTATGCCGAAGGCGGAGACTTGGTGGTAACGGCTTCTGTAAGCGAGGGGGCTGAGCTGCTTGCCGATGGTAATATTCATGTTTACGGCACCCTGCGCGGCCGCGCGTTGGCAGGCGTAAAAGGCAATACGGGAGCCCGTGTATTTTGCCAGTCGTTAGACGCGGAACTTATTTCAATTGCAGGGCAATTCATTATGCACGAAACCGTGAAAGGTGAATGTTGGAAGAAACCTGCACAAGTATATTTAGAAGACGAAACATTACGTATAGAGCCGTTGGCTTAATGCTTTGTACGCACTAATAGGAAAGAATAGATGGCAAAGATTATCGTAGTAACCTCAGGAAAAGGTGGTGTAGGCAAAACTACATCGAGTGCAGCAATAAGTACGGGACTTGCGTTAGCAGGCCATAAAACGGTAGTGATCGACTTCGATGTGGGCTTGCGAAACCTTGACCTTATCATGGGATGTGAACGCCGTGTTGTTTACGATTTTGTAAACGTCATTAATAAAGAGGCCTCACTTAAACAGGCACTAATTAAAGACAAAAGAACGGAAAACCTTTTCATTCTTCCGGCATCACAAACTCGCGATAAAGACGCGCTTACCGTTGATGGTGTGCAGGCCGTATTAGACGAGCTTAAGAAAGACTTTGAGTTTATTATCTGTGATTCGCCAGCGGGGATTGAGCAAGGCGCACAGATGGCGTTGTATTTCGCTGATGAAGCCATTGTGGTTACTAACCCTGAAGTGTCTTCTGTACGTGATTCAGATCGTATTTTGGGTATTCTTCAAAGTAAATCGATGCGCGCAGAAAAAGGCGAACCGGTTAAAGAACACCTTTTATTAACCCGTTACAACCCAAGTCGTGTTGAAAGTGCTGAAATGCTAAGTGTTGCAGACGTTGAAGAAATATTGGCGATTCCACTATTGGGTGTTATTCCAGAGTCTGAATCGGTGCTGAAAGCATCTAACCAAGGTCAGCCGGTTATTCTTGACGAAGAAGCTAATGCAGGACAAGCTTATGCTGACGCTGTAAAACGTCTGCTAGGCGAAACTGTTCCACATCGTTTCCTAGAAGCAGAAAAGAAAGGGTTCTTTAAGCGTCTGCTAGGAGGGAAGTAATGGGAATTTTCGACCTGCTCAAAAAGAAGCAAAAGCCAAGCACCGCAGCGGTCGCCAAAGAGCGGTTACAAATCATTGTTGCACACGAACGTAAAAAGCGAACAGAGCCTGATTACTTGCCAATGATGCAGCAGGAAATTATTCAGGTAATTCGCAAATACGTGACGATTGCTGACGATCAAGTATCAGTACAGCTAGACAATAACGATGATTGCAGCGTACTTGAATTGAACGTCACTTTGCCAGACAGCAATAACTAAGGCTTAATCGCTTAATTAGTTATGGCTGCCTGCCAGCGTTCTTTCACCTTAGTCGCTCATTAGATCCTCATCGACATCTAGTTGTTTGGAGGCAAGCGCGATTAAACGCTCATCAAGTGGAGGCGGAGAGATATCTACGCCTTCACTGAGTTTGGCGATAACGGCGTCAAGTACGTTAACCCTTGCTTGCCACTTAAACTCCCCGTTAATTACATGCCATGGCGCATAACACGTGTGGGTGTGCTTGAACATGTCATTTGTAGCTTCTACGTAGGCGTTTCGCATCTTGCGGTTATGCAAGTCTTCTTCGGTTAACTTCCAGCGCTTGAAAGGATTGTGCAGCCGCTCTTCAAACCGCTCCCGCTGCTCGCTTGACGAAATATGCATAAAGAGTTTGATAATACGAACCCCGCTGTCACTGAGCGTTTTCTCAAATGCGTTTATTTCTTCATAACCGCGCTGCCATACCTCTTCATCTACCAGTTTATCTACTCTTTCTACAAGCACTCTTCCGTAATGTGAGCGGTCAAATATTTTAAGTGTGCCAGGGGAGGGGATGTGTTGCCAAAAGCGATAGAGAAAGTGTTTGTCTTGGTCTTCTTTTGCGGGCTTTGCCACAGGAAATACGCTCACGCCACGAGGGTCTAATTTCTCAGTAATACGCCTTATAACGCCGCCTTTCCCTGACGCATCCCATCCTTCAAACACAATGAGTGCTCGTTTTTTCTGATGAAAGTAAGATTGCTGAACGTGAAAGAGTTTTTCTTGCTGTTTTACTAACGCGTCTTTGTATTCTTCTTTGCTCGTAAAGCAAGACTGTCCGAAATCGTCAAACAGCACTGGGGGAGAAGAAGGTAATTGGGAGTTGTCGGTTGTACTCATATGCCGCCCCTTTATTCGTGTATCGCCAATATTTTAGATACGTTGACCACACTGCTATTTTCTATCTGTTAGTGTTAACTAGTTTACTTAACTTTTCTATCTCAACGTGCCACTTAACAGAAATGCCGTTAATGTGCAGTAACTTGAATCGTTAAGTTTTGCCCCAATAATTGCTAACTATCCGCAAGTATTAGATAATTGCGACCAAGCACAAAGTGCGAAAGCACGAGGTTAATGTAGAGGTGGGTATGTCTGTAGAAACGGCGTTGCCAATTGAGTTTTCAGACGCTGCAGCAGCGAAAGTGAAAGCCCTTGTTTCAGAAGAAGAAAATCCTGATTTGAAATTACGTGTATACGTAACAGGTGGTGGTTGTTCTGGCTTCCAATATGGTTTCACGTTTGATGAGAAGGTGAACGAAGGCGATATGACCATTGAAAAAGACAGCGTAACTATGGTTGTCGACCCGATGAGCTTACAATACTTGGTCGGTGGCATTGTCGATTATGTAGATGGTCTGGAAGGTTCACGGTTTTTAGTTCAAAACCCAAATGCCACGACGACCTGTGGCTGTGGTGCAAGCTTTAGCGTTTAAGGGCTTAAGCTATACACTACTACGCTTTTTAAGCGTTGAACGTTCAGCTTTGAGCGCTTGATGTTAATACGATAGGCATACATCGCATCATTTTGTATGCCTGTCGGTTGTCTTGTTCTCAACACTTCCTTTTATTTTCAAATTCCGGCTACACTGATTTCATAGAACGACTACGGTTTAGGACAGCGTTTATGAAATTATATGGCTCCACCACTTCTCCCTACGTGCGCCGCATTCGCATCGTACTTGCGTCTACAGAACATAAATTTCTTAATCTTCAAATTTTTTCAGGTGAAGATCGCGAGTTGCTCGCCTCTCGCAACCCTACGCTTAAAGTGCCTTGTCTTGAAGATGACGGCCAAATGATTTTCGACTCTCGCATTATTTATAACTACCTTGCCGATAAGCTTGATCACGAAGGGTTAAGTTGGGAAGAAGAGAATCAACTAACCCTGATTGATGCAGCTAACGACTCCTTTGTTCAGCTTATGCTGCTGAAACGTTCAGACTTTGATATTAGCGAAGACAAAATGTATTACCGTCTTCAAAACGAGCGAATTGAAGCTGTGTTAGATGCGCTGTCAAACCAGCTTGATGCGGGTGGATTTAGTGGTTGGACTTATCCCGAAATCTGTTTGTACAGCATGATTGACTGGGTACTTTTCCGTGAGCTACACAGCATGAAGGATTATCCTCAGCTGTTATCATTTCATGAAAAGCACCATGATCGCATTGAGATAACGGCAACTGACCCTAGAATTTAAGCGTCAGCGTAACCAGCTACAGACAGGCTGTATTTTAGTCTTGAATGGATGACGAGAAGGGCTATTTGAACGCTAATAGCCCTTTGCAAAATCAAACTGGTAATTGAGCGATTCACCATTGATGTAACGCAGTACATTTTCTAAAAACACGTCAGCTACATCGCTCGGTTGAGATTCCGCGGCAGTATGAGCGGTCACCGAAATACGCGGGTGCTGCCAAAATGGATGAGCTGGGTCGAGAGGCTCGTTACGAAAGACGTCCAATACTGCATGGGCCAATGCGCCGTTGTCTAAAGCTTGCAAGAGCGCATCGTCGTCAACCGCACTGCCTCGCCCTGCGTTAATAAATACACTGTGGGGTTTCAGCGCACTAAAAAATTCGTGAGAAAGCATGTTTTGCGTAGATGACGTGTCGGGCATTAAATTCACCACGTGGTCACATGCTCTGGCAAACGCTTCGATAGTGTCGGGTGTATAAACAGCATCGGAACCTTCCACTGCTTGCCCGCTTCGGGTTAAACCCACAACGCTCATACCCAATGCGTGAGCAACGGGGATCAATGCTTGCCCAATACTGCCCAGTCCAGCAATGCCAAGCGTTTGACCATTTAGCGGCATTCGCTTTGATGCTTCCCATATTGGCGGAGCGGCACGCTGGTTTTGCTCAAAAGCCTTTACGTTTCTGGCATGCCCAAGCAAGTAAGCAAAAACATATTCCCGCATTAGCTTACCAAAAATTCCCTTTAGTCCGGTAAGTATGTAGTTCTTCTTATCGGCATTTAGAAGGGGAGCATTGCCTGCCCAGGTAGACTGACACCAGGTGAGTGCTGAACATGTATCAATAATTCGAGACGCAAGGTCGGGGTCTGCAAGCAGTACCGTAACGGTTTCTGAATTTACATCTTCAGGGCATTGAGCAATTTGTTTAAGCGTTAAAAGCGGGAGACCATCAGCGCCTATGAAGTCGTTATTATCTGCTATTCTTTGACGAATCGCTTCGGCAATATCATTCGCCTCATCGCTTAAAATGGTCAGTTCAATCCTCTTTGAACTCCTTGCTGTCATTTGCTTAACACTCCTAAAGTAAACTTTTCTTTCCTCTGTCTGACTGCACAATCGTAACGCTAATTGTTCTAAAAATGTGATTTAAGTTTTACATTTTTGTAAACAGTGTTGGTGTCATGTACATGCACCTGAAGTCAATTTGCAACGGAATCGCTATGCAGTCAGAAAATAAATTCCAAAACTCAACAGATGTTGATGTAACGCACGCTAAGGTGCTTTCACCTAAGCGTAACACGACCCAAGCCGAAACAACGCAGGCTTTAGTTGAGGAACAATTATCTCATTTCGGTATAAATGCTGAGAGCGACTACGGTAGGGCACTCGCCAACACCGCTCATCACCTATATGGTGCTCAAGCAAGCGTTATGCAGCTATGGGATATTACGAGTAATACGCTACAAGGACTTGATAAAGAAGACAGACTGGCTTATTTCAACGCTAAAAAGTTTCTGTCTTTTCAAATTGCGAAGATACTGGATACGTTGCAAAACCCATTTCGTGCCACGTACCAAAGTTTGTCGAGTGGCAATGGCTCGCAAGGGCACTATCCACTGTTCGACAATGTCACGGCACTTTTTTCTGCAACACCCGTGGTGGTAAGAACAGCGACTTATGTGTATGCCTGTACTGAATGGGTCGACGACGCGTTTCAAGGCAAAGAATTTACTCACCAAATTTATTCACGTCTGTTGAACCCAACGAATATTTCACTTGCTAACGCCATTGTGGATATGGAAGCGGGTCCTTACGCTGCCGAATATCTAGCCTGGAACTTCAACTCGGGCATGGCTGCCATTGACGCGTGTTTATCAAATGTTCTTAGTCATGGCGATGTACTGATTGTTTCGAGGAACGTGTACGGCGGAGTGTACCAGCTACTTCATGATTATTTCGCCCGCAGCAACCGAATGGACATACAGATTGCGTGGTTTGACGGTTATGACGCACAGAGCTTTGCAGAGTTCATGCAGCAAACTAAAACTGAACATGCGTCGCGTTTAAGCAATGGTGCGAAAATGCACGTGTATTTAGAGTCGCCTTGTAACCCACATGGTTACGTATTGGATGTGCCTGGGATCTGTGAATTAGCGCATGCACAAGATGCGTTGGTAATGTTGGACTCCACCCTTGCTACACCTGTACTGCACCAGCCACTTCAGCATAAAAACAAAGCTGCGCGACCCGACTATGTCATTCACAGCTACACCAAAGATTTGTGTGGTAGCGGTGCTACCACAGCAGGCGTAGTTATTGGCGAAGGGCACCGTATGTTCCAGCCAAAAGGCAGTTCAGCAAATGGTGTTGATTGGTCACAGACCATGTTTTGGGATGTGTACTACATCAAAGGTGCGTTCTTAGACTCTGAAAAGGCCTTTGACGTATTAAACGGCATGAAGACCTTAGAGCAGCGCATGATGACCAAGGTCATCAATACGCAAGTGTTTACTGCATTTTTGAATGCCCACGATCAAATTCGCGTTAACTGTCACGCACTGCCTGAACACAGTAATGCCGGTTTGCGTGAAAAGCAGCATACACACGGCTGGCCGTGTACTTTATTCACGGTTGATATGGCGCCGGCAAACCTGCCTCGCGATGTATTTGTGCGGTTCTTCGATGCCCTAGAGCCTGCATTCAGCCACCAAGTGAGTATTGGCCAGAATAATACGATAATTTTATGCCCGGCGCTGACCTCTCACTCTGAGCTCAGCTCAGACGAGCAGAAGAAAGCAGGGATAGAACTGACGACTATGCGTATTGCCATGGGTACCGACAACGTTAAACAGCTCATTGCCCACTTTATGCTAGCCGCCAAACATTTTATCGAGCCTCATGCTCCAGGATTTTGTGAGAAGTTTATGGCAAATGCCGACATCGACAATCTGTATTTGTCGGTAAGTGAAAGAGTAAGTTCACAGCACTTTGGCAGCAAGGCCAGTATGGATTCACTGATGAAAGGTGCATAGGTTCATTTTTTAGCTCAAGAAGTTGCTTTGAGCTGTCGATAAAAAATATTGAGGATGTTCTCCTTCTCCCGGGCCTTTCCTTACGCGGGCTCGGGATTTTTTTATTTATAGCAAAGGTAAATGACGCTAGAGCGCCTAACTTTTGTTATAAGGTAAGATAGACACAGATCTTTAACGTCAAAGAATATCTAAGGCAGCCTTATGCACGAGTTTAAAATTGATGTAACGCTAGATGCATCATTGCCCTTTGTTTTTGCAGCATTTCACGAGCCTGAATATCTTAGTGAGTGGTTTGCACCGGGCGATTGTTCGGTCACACAAATCATGAGTGATTTCAAGGAAGGCGGTCGCTATCGCATAAAGATGATGGATCCCAGCGGTATTGAAATGTCATTAACTGGTGAGTATGTGACTATTTTAGCGAACGAACAGCTGTCGTTCTCTTGGGCGTGGGAAGATGATATGGAAGAGTCGGTGATGACATCAGTGGACATTCACTTCGAAAAGACTGAAGAGGGGAATGTCAGGTTGGTTCTCATTCAGCAGGGCTTTCTCAATAAGCAAGAGTGCGATCAGCACAACTACGCGTGGATGTCGTGTCTAGAAAAACTTGCCGTATTAGCCGCTAAGAAAAAGTCGTTTAACTAAGGCCATATTTAAATAGTGAGAACGCGTTAGCATTACGCATCGTGTTATTTCAAATAACGCTTTTGAAAAGGGCAGAGCGCTAGGCTCTGCCCTAAGACAATCAGGTCAGCGAAGTCATCGCGTCCTTCCCACTCTTCTCTCGGTAGGTTTCAAAATCGTTGTAGCCTTCTGCGCCACCTCCGTACCACGATGATGGATCGTCAAAGGACTCGAGAGGGTAATTATGCTTAAATCGTGTCGGAAGATCTGGATTCGTGATCCAAGGTCTTCCGAACGCAATCATGTCACCATCGCCGTCAGATAAACGTTTCTCGGCTTCTTCTTTGGTGTAGCCACAGTTTCCAATGATCATACCGTCGAAAAGCGCTCTAAATTCAGCAAGGGTCATGGCTTCGCCTCGTTCATGGAAGCCAAAGGCCAAGCCATCCATTACGTGTAAATAACCTATCTCCAATTTGTTTAGCTGTTGGGCAACAAAGGTAAAGGTTTCACGAAAATCATCGGCCCCCATATCGTTAAACACCCCGTTTGGCGATAATCTCACGCCAACGTGCTCTTTATCCCACACGCTCAATACTGCGTCCATCACCTCGGCCAAAAAGCGGTAGCGGTTATCGACACTACCACCATAATTATCGGTGCGCTGATTGCTGCGGCTATCCAAAAATTGATTGATGAGATAGCCATTTGCAGCATGAACTTCCACACCGTCGAATCCGGCTGCCTTGGCGTTAACGGCCGCTTCTTTGTAGTCTTGCACTGTGCGTTTTATATCGTCAAAGGTCATCGCCTTCGGCACTTCGTAGGGCTTCTTGCCTTTAGGCGTGTGAATTTCGTCCCCTTCAATTTTTATTGCTGATGCAGACAGGGGCAAATTTCCATTGTGGAAATCGCTGTGTGATGCGCGTCCAGTATGCCAGAGCTGCAAAACGATTTTTCCCCCTGCCTCGTGCACTCTATTGACCACCGAGCGCCAGCCCTCGACCATTTTGTCGGTATAAATTCCAGGGGTATCAACCCAGCCTATGCCTTCTTCTGAAATGGCCGTTGCTTCAGTAATAATGAGCCCTGCATCTGCGCGTTGTACATAGTGATCGCCCATAATTTTATTGGGTATGCGGTCGGCGCCAGCTCTACCTCTCGTCATAGGGGCTAATACCATGCGGTTTTGCAATGTATTCTCTGCCCAATCAAACGAGCTAAAAAGTACTGAGTCTGTCATTCTTATTCCTTATTCAACGTAGAATAGATTGATGTTGAAGCGCTAAGCGTATTGGTGCTCAAAACGCTATAAGATAGTAGTGAATACAGAGATAGCGAGAAGTTGGATTTGTGGAAAGTTGTCCTTGAAACTAATTAAACACAACGGCAGGGAATGGCATCGGTTTGAAAAAAAGCGCCCGAAGGCGCTGTAAAGTGTATTGCAGGGAGATTTAAAGTATCAAAGCCGCTAGGTTTACGTCGAACCTTAGGCCCAGAACAATCGCATCATCAAGTGCCATGACTCTGTCGCGCTGTGCGAATTGGTCGGGGTTGATAATGTAGTGAACGTTCGGCTGAATTCTTACGTGGTCATTGAGTTGATAACCATAACTTAGCTCTAACATGGTTTGGCTGCTTGCTGGTGTACCAACCCCGCCGTTTATGCTTCTTAATATACGCTGATCCTCTAGCGCTTCGTCACTGTACTGTTGACGGGTAAATACGAAGCCAATGGTATCGTCAGGGCGTGAGGCCAGTGTGCCTCGCAATACAAAGCCCGCTTTTATATAGTAGTCTTCAATCAGCTCGCCCGAAGTACCGGTTAGCACGGCACCGAATAGTGTTAACCCTTCTTTCGTAAGTGGGTTAGGACGAGTAACAGTTTGTTCAAAACGTGCGAATATACCCGAACGACCGTTTCTAACAGCGTAATCATTGCCTGACTGCGCCGCATAGTTGCCGTCCTCATCAAAGACTGGGTCGGTGTAGTCTGCGCCATCGTACCAACCGCCAATTTCGTAGCGTCTTGGAAGTTCGTCATTGTCCCACGTAGTTTGATAGCCCAGAGTGAAGGGCACAACAACACCTGTAGCCTCATTAGTCGCCCAATCGAAGCCGTGATCGCCTAAGTCTTGATGACTGGTGTTATCTTCATAGACGCCGGTATGAAAATATGTTTTTGGCGAAAGCCAGTATTTCGCATGGCCACCCCAACTCGAAACCGGCCACCAAGTAAAGTTACTGGTTCTAAATACAAAGGTTGGGTTCCCACAAGCAGCATTGGTTTGAAAGTACTGACAAAGTTCAGAGCCTAAAAAGCTGATATTCGCTACTGTGCGGCCACCTTCCAGTTCTAAATCGCCATCTAAAAACGAGGAAGAAATCGTAAACCGTGCAAGACGGGTATTTTGGCCGCCAAATATTTCTTGTACGGACGTACTGTTCCCAATGTAGTGCTCGGCTAAGTTTTTGCCGTGTCGGTTTGTCATGGCAATATGGATTTTGGTGTCTTTCCAGCCCGCTAGCGTATTTAAATCTAATTCCCCACCTACAAAGAGCTGACCAGCATAGGCACTGCCTCTGCGTTCACCACCGTCAATATTGGTGGCTGACTCACCCGTATAACTAGCTTGAAAGTCAAACGCGTCTTGAAACTTACTTTGTGATGCTGACGCAGTGGCGGCAACAATGGCGGTGCTTGCGAGGAGCGCTGTTTGCAAGCCTGTCTTACATCCAGAAAAGCGACGGGTAATTGTAGGTGTTTTCATCATTATTCTCTCAATTAAAAATGTTTATCAACCGCAGCTTGTTATGAGCGTGTGACTGATGACATCTATGCATTTGTTGCTAACTCCTTGTTGACGCGAGATAAATCAGAGTTAGCTAACGTTACAACGCGTTAACATATGCTTATTTTGAACGAAATCTAACTAACCTTTGTTATTAAATCAACCTTGTTTATTTATTTCTTTTGCTACATTTGTGTGTTTTTCGTTAATAGTGGGGAGATGCGATGGCAATATTTCAAGGTGAATAGAAAGCGCTCAGTGAGGCTTTCTATCTTGGTTATGTTATTGTCTATTAAGAAATTTTCAAAGGACGTTTTATCCGTTTAATAACAGTCACGCATTTTCTGTTAACGGTCGTCTACATATAAAGTCTAATTTTTAACGCAATTTGAAATAAGTAAATCAAATTGATTTATTGACAGGGGTAAAGAGCAATGCTTAAATTGGTTAACTAATTTTTTACAAGCGAAAGGCCGTTCTTATGAAAAACAACGCCCCTTTGGTTTCCAAAGACACATTGATTCCCTTTGTATTGTTAACGATTTGCTTTGCTGCATGGGGTGTGGCTGCGAACATGACAGACCCTTTGGTAAAGGTATTTAGTAAAATATTTACCATGTCGTCTTTGCAATCGGCATTGGTTCAATTTGCCTATTATGGCGCGTATTTTTGCTTAGCCATTCCTGCTGCTTTTATCAACAAGCGCTTTTCTTATAAAACAGGTGTATTGACCGGACTGGGCTGCGCGGCCGCGGGGGCATTTCTGTTTTATCCAGCCAGTCAAACCATGACTTACGGTTTTTTCCTTGCTGCACTTTTTGTATTGGCTGGTGGATTATCCATTCTGGAAACGTCGGCGAACCCTTACGTCATGGCGATGGGAAATCAAAAAAGTGCGACACGCCGTTTAAATCTAGCTCAAGCATTTAATCCCGTTGGTACTAATTTAGGTGTGTTTTTGGCTGCAACGCTTATATTACCAAACCTGAATCAGGCATCTGCACAAGAGCGTGCCGCCATGTCGGTAAGCGAGCTTAAAAACGTGATAGGGGCTGAGCTTGATGCGGTAATGCTTCCTTATGTAGGTATGGCATGTGTACTCGTTTTGGTTTGGGTTGCAATCTTCCTGATCAAAGCGCCAATTCAAGAATCGGTTGAGTCTAGTGTGGAAGACGTTAAGTTGGGCGCTTCGCTTAAGCGGTTAGTAGCCAACAGGCATTATCGATTTGGCGTATTGGCTCAGTTTTTTAATGTCGGAGCACAAACGTGCGTGTGGACCTTCACCATCCAATATGCAATGAAAGCGACAGGTGGCAACGAAGTGAGTGGTGGTGAAATTTTACAATACAGCATGATTGTATTTCTAATTTCTCGTTTCGTGATGACGTGGGTAATGCAGTACCTCTATCCAGCTAGACTGCTAATGATCATGTCACTGATTGCCATGGCGCTATGTATCTTCATGACACAGTCTCCTAATTTAGCAGGCGTAATCGCATTGGTATCTATCTCTGCCTGTTTGTCACTCATGTTTCCAACGATTTACGGCATTGCGCTTGAAGGTCTGGGGGAAGACACTAAGCTAGGCGCAGCAGGCCTTGTAATGGCCATTCTTGGTGGAGCTATTATGCCGCTCTTCCAAGCCGCCATTATTGATAGCGCAGGTGTTGTTGTGTCATATATTGTTCCAGCTATTTGCTTCTTGCTAGTAGGTGGCTATGGCTACTTCGACATGCGCGCCAAAAAGAGCAGCGCTAAGCCTTAGTCCGAAATAGACGCAGATGCCCTTAAAAAGATGGAAATGGGAATAGCTAAATAGTATTTCTTCAGAAACGTGTACGGGCCAGTGATTCTATCACTGGCCTTTTTTGTATATTGAATACGTTATGTATTCCACTTTTTTGAGGAATGCACTCAATTAGTTAACAGCATTTTTTCACCGTATTTTCATCAGTTTAGTGCATGTTGAATATAACTGATTTTTCCCCTTGTATAGCGCAGAACACCTGCTAAAGCATGAACAGCAATCGTATAATTCACCCCTGACAATTTGGGAGTAAAACGTATGCTGGACTATGTGCTCATTGGCATAGCGGTAATGGCATTATTGGGTGTGGTATTTGAAGAAGTGCTTCACGTGAATAAGGCCAAAACCACATTATTTTTCGGAACATTCGCATGGATCCTTCTTTTCATAGATGCGAATAGGGGCCCTCACCTAGCAGAGCTCAATGAACACCTCATAGAAAACATAAGTGAAATATCCACCCTCTGGTTATTCCTTGTAGCGGCAATGACTTTCGTTGCTTACCTTAACCGCAAAGGCATGATTGAAAACATGTTAAACATTATCATGCCGCAAAAAATAACCCTCAAAAAACTCATATTCTTTACCGCTATTTTTAGTTTTTGCTTCTCCTCGCTAGCTGACAACATCACAGCGACCTTGGTGTCTATTGCCATGGTTTTATCCTTGGGTTTGCCCTTTAACCAAACCATGCGATTTGCCGTGCTAGTGGTATTTGCGGTGAACTCTGGGGGCGTGTCGCTAATAACCGGGGATGTCACCACTCTTATGATTTTCTTGGATGATAAGGTCACTATAACTCAGCTGCTCTTACTCATTATTCCTTCACTCACAGCAGTACTATTTCTAGCGTTACTGTTGAGTATAGGTATGAAGGGGGAAGTTAAAATAAAAAAAACACGTCATGAACTTAGGCCGGTTGATTACGTAATTGCGGGAATATTTCTGTCCACTATTGTACTGACGTTAATTGCCAATGTGCTTTTTGCTATTCCACCTATGCTTTCGTTTTTAGCGGGTATGGCGGTTATGTTTTTAGTGGCAACCTTTATGGGAGAAGAAAAATATGATGATCCTATCTTGGACTATATTCGCCTAATAGAATTCGACACGCTTCTGTTTTTCCTTGGGGTGTTGCTGCTTGTCGGAATGCTCGATCACATTGACGCATTGGGCGCACTTTTACATGTATATAGCGTAATGCCTTCAACAGGAGCCAACTTTGTGATGGGGGTGTTGTCTTCCATGATAGATAATGTGCCATTAACTGCTGCGTTGTTAAAAGCGGACATTGCCATGTCGACAGCTGAGTGGATGGCGTTCACGTATGCAGTAGGCGTTGGGGGCTCGTTACTTATTATTGGCTCATCAGCAGGTATTGTTACCATGAGTAAGGTTAAGGGCCTGACGTTCGCCAAATACGGCAAGTTCGTGTTGCTTCTTCTTGCAGCGTATAGCGTGGGTTACGCGCTGGTATTGGTAATGGCGAATTTGTTTGTTACGGCAAGTTAATTGGTGACGTTGCTTTTATAAACAGAACCAATAAAGCGTTTGAGGGCGATAGCCTGTCGCCCTTATGCTTTTTTATATAACGCTCCGAGTACTGTGGCTTTCGAAGCCCCTGTGACTTCAGGCACGTTGCCTGGAATATCATTCATATACGCATGTGCAAACCACGCAAATGCTGCGCCTTCAACGTGCTGTGGATGGATGCCCAGAGCATGGCTGTCTGTTACTACATAATCGCTTAATGCATTGCTCAGGTTATGCATCAATGCTTTGTTGAATGCGCCACCGCCACACACTATCACTTCGCTTTTTGCGCCTTCTCTATTCGTTTTAGGTAAATGCTTCGCAATTTCCTGAGCGATAGTGCTACCTGTTAGCGAAAGTAAGGTTGCTTGCACGTCTTTAGGGGCTAAATTATTGTTCTTTTCTTCGCTTTGTAGCTCTGCACTAGAAGGGAAGTAATCGGCAAGCGCATTGCTTAACCAATTGATATTGAAATACTCTCTTCCAGTACTTTTAGGCGCAGGCAAAGCAAAGTAATCATCCAGTAAGAGCCTGTCTAACAGACCTGAGTGACACTGCCCTGACGCCGCCCATGCACCGTCTTTATCAAAGCTTTTATTTAAATGAAGGCTTATCCACTGATCCATCAAGGTGTTACCTGGTCCGGTATCAAACCCTTTAGGTGGCGAAGCATCTTGTTTTGGCGCAAGCAGTGAAACGTTTGCTATACCGCCAATGTTAACGAGTGCTCGGTGTTTATCATCACTGGCAAATACTGCATTGTGAAAAGCGGGAACTAAGGGAGCACCCTGACCACCAAGGGCAATATCTTTGCGCCTAAAGTCGGCAATAACATCAATGCCGGTAAGAACGGCGATGGTATTAGGATCGCCTATCTGACAGGTGAAGCCGCGTATGGATGATTCTGCAAAGTGTGCTGACAATACATCGGAATTCGGGTGGTGACGCACGGTTTGGCCGTGCGAGCCAATAGCCGTAATGTCCAAGGGACATAGGTTGTTTTTCTCAAGCAGCGCTAAGGTGACCTTTGCAAAGGTTTCAGCAACCAGTCTATCAGCGATGGCCAAACTATTAAGTTCATCAGGACCTTCACTACATAGTGCATTGAGTGCAGTAAGTAATTCGGCAGAATAAGGAATTGAATGGGCGGCGAGGGTCGTGCAAGAAGTATGTGTAATATCGCATAGGACGGCGTCGACGCCGTCCATGCTAGTACCTGACATCAGGCCAATATATTTTGCCATCTAGTCGTCGCTATTGCATCGCAAGCATAATGCGCTTGTTATTATCTAGCTGCTCTTGGCGTATTGCGGCAATTTCCATAAATCTTTCTTTCTCTTCCTTAGCAATAGGAAGCGCCTTCGGTAGTTCTACCGTACGTGGGTTTCGGTGAACACCATCCACTAAAAACTCATAGTGAAGATGGGCGCCAGTAACCATACCTGAACTACCTAAATAGCCCACGGTTTGGCCTTGCTTAACCGTATCTCCCACTTTCACTGCACGCTTCTTAAAGTGAAGATATTTGGTCGTGTATTTCTCGCCATGCTGAATGAAAACATGGTGACCGTTATATTTATCGTATCCCGCTTTAATTACTTTACCGTCACCCGCAGCCATAACTGGCGTACCAACCGCAGCAACGTAATCTGTACCGCGGTGCGCTTTCCAACGCTTTTGCACTGGGTGGAAGCGAGCTTTTGTGAAGTTAGAGCTTACATATCTAAAATTCACTGGCGCACGCAGGAAGCTCTTACGCATACTGCGCCCTTCAGGCGTGTAGTATGTGCCATCTTCGTGAAGAATAGCGCTAAAATGCTCGCCTTGGTTAGTAAATTCCGCTGCTACGATGTCGCCGTAACCGACAAATTCACCATCAATGTACTGCTCTTCGAATACTACGTTAAACGTATCGCCAGATCGGATCTCAATAGCGAAGTCGATATCCCAGCCGAAAATGCCAGCTAAATTCATAATTTGATTGCTGGTTAAACCTGCTTCACTGGCGGCATTCCAAAAACTTGAGTGAATTTCACCTTGGGCGAAGTTGTAGCGAATGTCTACATCTCGCTTTTCAAGCTCAGCGGTTAAGGTGCTGTTCTCATCCGACGATTCTGGACGTACAAACAGGGTTTCAGTCGAAGACAATTTGTACTTCAACTCGCCAAAGCTGCCGTCTTTATTTGCTTTAAACGAAAGTTCATCACCAGGCAATAAAGTAACCAGCGTTTTCGTAAGCTCACCTGCCTGCGTTACGTTATATACGTCACGCGACGTGAAGCCAGCACGCTTAAACAGTTTTGCTAATGTATCGCCACTGCGCACCTTGTACGTCTGCCATGAAGATTCTTCTTCACCAGAAAATACGTTGGTTGACGGTGCAATATGAAGCTCCACCGGATAGCGGACACCTGCATCCAGAATGTGTGCTTCTTGATGGCGACTGGCTTCTACTGGTTCACTTGGAAAAAGAATAAGCCCACCCAGAAATAAGCTAGCTACTGCTAACCCAGTTCTGTGCTGTTTCGGTAATTTTTTAAATAAATTGAGCGCTTTCGAAGCGTCTAATTTCTTTCTCATACTACTGCCCACCTGAGAAATGTTATGTGCACAACACTATTTCACATACGTTGCTCAAAAATGCAACTTTTCTCATTATATTGTTAGCGCAAATTGTTACACCCAATAGCTCTTATCGTCGGGATTATCTCTTGAGTCCACGTTAATTCAGTACTCTGAATTCACGTTAAAAGCTGTTGGGTTTAACAACATGACTGTTTGTAATCCGTTTTTTGACGCGCAAACCTTTTAATGGTTCCGTTGTACGCGTAAAATGCCCGCCAATATTGAATATACAGTTTTTTTAAGAGTGTGACGTACAAATGAAAGATTGGCAAACAGCGCTAGCTGAGATTAAACGGGGCGTTGATGAAATACTCCCCGAAGAGGATTTAATTGAAAAACTAAAATCCGGCAAAACCCTTACTATCAAAGCGGGTTTTGATCCAACTGCGCCTGATCTGCATCTTGGTCACACTGTGTTGATCAACAAGTTGCGTACATTTCAGCAACTAGGCCACAAAGTTGTTTTTCTTATTGGCGATTTTACTGGCCTAATAGGCGATCCTACAGGTAAAAATGTAACACGCAAGCCTTTAAGTAAAGAACAGGTATTAGAGAACGCAAAAACGTATCAGGAACAGGTGTTCAAGATCCTTGACGAAGATAAAACGGAAATACGTTTTAACTCAGAGTGGATGGACGACCTTGGTGCGGCGGGCATGATCAAACTTGCTGCAAGTCAGACTGTTGCTCGTATGCTAGAGCGTGATGACTTTAAAAAGCGTTATAACAACGGTCAGCCAATTGCTATTCATGAGTTCCTGTACCCGTTGGTGCAAGGTTGGGACTCGGTAGCGCTTAAATCTGATGTTGAATTAGGTGGTACAGACCAGCGCTTTAACTTACTAATGGGTCGTGAACTTCAAAAAGAACAAGGACTCACTCAACAGTCTATTGTTATGGTACCGCTTCTTGAAGGTCTAGACGGCGTTCAGAAGATGTCTAAGTCTTTGAACAACTACATTGGTATTACAGACGCGCCAAACGACATGTTTGGTAAAGTGATGTCTATTTCTGATGATTTGATGTGGCGTTACTATGACCTTCTAAGCTTCCGTCCGCTGGAAGAGATTGCTGAGCTTAAAACTCGCGTTGCGAACGGTGAAAACCCACGTGATATCAAAATCATGCTGGCGAAAGAAATTATTGCACGCTTCCATGACGACGCAGCAGCAGAAGGTGCGCATCAGGACTTTATTCAACGTTTCCAGAAAAATGCTATTCCTGACGACATGCCTGAGCTTGAAATTGCATTAAGCGATGAGGGTATTGCCATTGGTAACTTGTTGAAAGAAGCTAACCTTGTAGGTTCGACTTCAGATGCTATGCGCATGATTAAGCAAGGCGCAGTAAAAATTAACGGCGACAAAGTGGAAGACACCCGCTTAGTAATCACCGAAAAAGGTGAAAACGTGTATCAGGTGGGTAAACGCAAGTTTGCGCGTATTACACTAGCCTAATGTTTTTCTGATAGTTTTTGAAAGCCCGCTTAGTTAAGCGGGCTTTTTTTTGCCTGAAATATAAGTACTAGAGGAAAGTAGGGGGATTATTTTTTAGAAGGCCCTAATTACTCATACAAAGTTGAGCTTCAACCCAATTTAACAGTGGGGATATTGGCTTTAACGTTTATAAGTAATTGTCGCTAAAAGTTTTTTTATTTTTTTACTTTTTTTTGAAAAAGTTTGTCAGGTTTTTGCAATCGCTATCGTCTATAGGGGAAAAATCAATCAATGAACCCAACTGTACGATAAGCAGTTAACGCGTAGCAGGCTGGGATGAAACAACAGTGAAACTCAATACTAACGCTTACGCAATGCAAAGGATAAAAACATGACAACGGTAACTTCAACAAGTGAAATATACCAACAAGCTAACAAGAGTCTTCCTGCGAAGGAAGCGTTCACATGGCTGAAAGAGGGTTGGCAGCTTTTCGTAAAAGCGCCTTTTAAATTATTGGGGCTTTCTTTTATTACCTTATTTGCCGCGGGGCTCATTCAAGCGTTAGCAGGGCCAATTGGCCTAGGCATATCGAAATGGATAGGTCCGCTTCTGGCTACCGTGATGTGGCTGGCCATTGCCAACTTAGCAGAAAATAACAAGCTGAGATTGTCGGGCGGAACCCTGCGCTCATGGACAAATGTTGCCTTGTGGAGTTTGACCGGGCCAGTAATCGCGTGGATCCAATTTCAAATTGGCGCTATGTTAATGGGCGCAGATTCAGTGGCGGCGTTAGCAAATGGTGTTGTAGTAGATGTACCCGCTTGGAAGGTCGGGCTAATGATGGGCTCGGCAACACCAATAAATTTACTGCTTTTATTTGTACCTATGTTGCTTATTTTAAAACATCGCTCAATCCCAGCATCTTTTACAAATAGTATTGCTGCAGTAGTGGGCGCTTATAAGCCGATGTTGATAATAGGTGCCCTGATTTTCTTAACAGTTGCACTTGCGCCCTATACTTTCGCATTGTCGGGATTAGTGTTTGGCCCTATTGTTTCATGTATGTGCTTTGTTGCTTACCAGCGCTTATTTCGCTAATCAGCTAGGAAGCGTAATTCAACTGCTCACTTAAAGCGTGGAATTAAAAAATAATAAAAATGGAAATGCAGTGAAAGAAACCATTCAAATAGAAAAACTGCTTAGTGAATACGCGCCGCTCATGGCGCGTATTGCGGCAACATTTGAGGCTAATAAATCACTTCAAGATGAGCTGATACAAGAAATGTCACTGGCGGTTTGGCGCGCTTTTGAAGGAGCCTCAAAAGACAGTGATAGTGGCTTTCGCGGTGAGGCAAGTGTGAAAACGTTTGTTGCTAAAGTCGCGCATAACAAGGCGGTTGATCACGTGATTAAAGAGCAGCGGCGTCAAGAGTTTACCCATGACGGCGAGTTTGATTCTTCTCACACAACCAGCGCCAGCTCATCTCGGGATGCCACGTTACAAGAGAATGCGATGGATCTCATGACAGGCTTACGTCAGCTAGAAATAAAGTACAGACAGGTACTGGCATTGCTTTTAGAAGGTTTCAGTCAGCTGGAAATAGCTAATATGTTAGGTATCAAAGAGACTGCCGTCGCTAAGCGAGTAAGCCGCGCCCGCCAACAGCTAACGCAGATAATGGAGCAACAGCCTTGAGCGATAACAAAAAAGCCTTGAGCGAAGATAAAACAGCTATGAGCGATCATAAAGAAGCCTTGAGCGAAGATAAAACAGCCATAAGCGACGACGGCTCGCAGATGAGCGAATTAGATAAGCAACTCGCTCAGTGGCAAAGCGCCTACAAAGATGCAACACCTTCAGTAGATACAGATGCACTGATTAAAGAAACCAAGAGCGCAAGATTTAAACTTAAACTAAAAGGTGCCGTTGATTTGGTGCTCGGGCTAGCGGTTTCTATGTGGTGTTTAACTTTGGTGTTGTTCGAGCCACTTAGCACATATCAATTTTTGCTTTTCATGGTACTTACACCTATTCCCGCCGCTTTCGGGGCATGGGGATATTGGGTAAGGCAAAAACAGTGGAAGGTCCAGACGTTAGACGTTCAGTCAATGTTGGCGTTTAAACAAAACCAATTAAAACAACAATTACATTACTGGAAAATCAGCCTCTATGGATGCTTGGCTTTGTGGTGTGGACTGCTGGCACTGGCCGTTTTTAATGTACTGATGTTTAACGCCTTCACGCTGTGGGGAACACAGCTTTTGATAAACAGTGTGGTCGTTTTTATCGTATACCGCCGGTACAAAAAGTTAGCCGCCGACTTGCCATCGGCGTTAGCGAAAATAGACGATATGAAATAGCTGAAAGCTATACCATTATAATTCAAGAATTGGAGCGAAGCCCCCATAAATAAGGCGCTTACCGTCGAAAGGCATGGGGTTTTCGTTTTCCTGCATTCTGGGATCTTCCATCACCTTTTTCCATGCAGTATCTCGTACTTCTTTTGAAGGCCAAAATGCAATGGAAAACACCACGGTTTCATTTTCTTTGGCTTTAACAGCCATCGGGAAAGACGTGACTTCCCCTTCAGGGACATCGTCACCCCACGCTTCAAGTATTTTAGTCGCACCATACTCTTTAAAAATATCACCGGCGAGTTTGGCGTGCTCAATGTATAACGCTTTATTTTCAGTGGGAACGGCTACAGCAAAGGCATCGATATATGACATGAGGTGACTCCGTCAAAGAATAGATACCTAAAATAGCCTAATTTATAGACAGCATGCAATGCTTAACATTAAGGTGAATCGTAAATTATAACCATTACTAGCGTTCTGCTATTTTCGCCCATTGGTACAAGCCATGCAGTGCCAGCCTTCTTGCTTTCGCAAAGGGGTAGGTTTTCAAAGGAGAACGATAAAGGGGAAGCGATAAATCGACGTCATTGTTACCCATCATACGTTGAGCGAGTCGCTGCCCTGCAAATGCGGCAAAAGAAACGCCCGAACCGCAATACCCCATGGCGTAACCGATATTACCGCTAGAGCGGTTTAAATTGTTGCCGCTTACCTTATTGTCGATGAAAATCCGCGGCATACTGTCTAACGATACACTTACCCAACCACTCCAAAAATAATCCATGGCGATACCGCTAAGTGAAGGGAAACTATTAATCAGCGCGCGATATAAGCGCTGTTTCTCTGAAGCATTATCGGCATCTTTACCTTTTACGGCACCACGACCGCCGAATAATAATCTGCCATCTGGCAAAACACGGTAGTAGTATTTCATCATCCGTGTATCCATAAAGCTCATTGGCGTGGTTAGGCCAGACTTTGCGCGCTGTTCGCTACTCAATGGCGCAGTGACAAAAATGCTCGACTGAACAGGAAATTGCTTATTGTCTACGCTGTCATGAAAGCGCTTAGGAGTATAAGCATTAGTAGCAATGAGTATGTGTTTGGCCGAAACTGACCCGCTGGGTGTTGCGACGATATATCCGGTCTTGTGCTTTTCAATGCGAATGGCTGGTGAGTCGTAAAAAAGCGTTGCTCCACGCTCCTTTGCTACTCTTGCATATTCGCTTACTAATTTTAAAGGGTGTAAGCATGCACCCTTTAGCTCAACGCCACCATACGCCCCTTCAATACCAAAGCGCGCAGTAAGGTCTTTTTCACTAAGTGGAGAGCTCGGTACGTTGAACTGTGACTCAAGATGCTTAGCACTGGCACAGAGTAGTTCGGCTTGCTTTGGGTTATGCGCCAGTTTTAAATAGGGTCCTTCTACCAAATCGACCTGCATATCAAAGTCTGCAATACGTTGTTTAAGCAGGTGTACCGCGCTATCAAACTCTTCCTGCATAGCTTTGGCGATGTCGCGACCCCACTTGTCCTCTATGGCGCTTAAGCTCAATCGGCCGCTACCCGAGAGGATAAAGCCTCCGTTCCGGCCCGCACAGCCAAATCCCAGCGAATTCGCATCAAGTAGCGTGACTTCTTGTTTCGCTTGAGCAAGAGTGATGGCAGCTGAAAGACCGGTATAACCACCACCGATAACGAGGTATTCGGTGCTCACCTTTTTGTTTAAAGGCGGTATTGTCGGTGGTTTATGTGTGGCATGCCAGTAGCTGTTTGCTGCGGGTAACATTGATGAAACGCCGCGTGAAATAAGAGGATCGTAGGTCATAAATTAAAAACGTTTTTACCTTTGGCGTACTTATGGGGCTTGAAATTGAAGTAGCATTTCCGCACCTTCACACTCGCAATAACCCTCGCATACAGGGCAATCGTAGCCTTCGTGAATAGATGCGTAGCGCCATTTATTGGGGTGTTTCTTGATAAGCTGCCCCCCATTTTTGGTGAAGTACTTAAATGCGCTGTTGCCAGGGCTTGCCAACCAAATATGTGCTAAACCCGCTTCTGCGCCTTGAGTTTGCGCACATTCAATCGATTTACTTAATAGTCTGCTGCCAATTCCACAGCCCTGCATTGCGGGGTCTACCGTATTACATTTGAAATAGCATACGGTATTTGGATCTACTGGCCAAAGGGAAGGGCTGCACCACTCATCTGCTTCCCATTGCGTATGCGCAAAGGTGAGCCTGAAACCAACAACTTTTTGTTTGTATAGGGCTACCCAGCTAGCATTAGTATTGCCAACAAAGCTCTTTGCATAGTAATCAGCAAGTAGCTCATTGGTTAGGTAGTTATCTCCGTGCACGTGATTGCCAAGAGCAATCACCCCTGCAAAAAACTCAGGCGCTAGAGACTCGTAGCTGATATCACTTTGAATTATGTGGCTCAAATGATTTGTGGGCTTCATACTTTTTCTTTACGCGGGGCGTTTTTCATCCCGTCAAGGTGCACATCCAAGGCTTCAACTGATATCAATATTTCTCTTACCGACATCCATAGTGAATACAGAAGTGATACTAAACTTGCAGCAAACACCCAGTTTCCTACCTGTTGATAGGTGAGGTATATCGCTAGCATGGATACTACACAAAGAAAAAAACTACCCACACCTGCTATTTGCATTCGCTTAATAAGTTGAATACGTAATCGAAGGTTTTTTATTTGTGCTTGAGTATTCTCATCTCTCTCTTCTTTTGAAAAGTTTCGGATAATAGTTGCAAGCGTTAAAAAGCGATTGGTATAGGCTAGAAGCAATAAAGAAATCGCCGGAAATAACATGGCCGGAGTAGCAATATCTATTTTCATGGGTGTTTCATACAATCGTCGAGTAAAAAGAGTGTATCACAGGGGCTCAGTTACACACAGTAATCAGCCAAGAGGTTGAACTTACAACATCTTTAGTGCCAAAGACTAATACGAAGGAGAAGGCGGAATATTGAGTCTACATTCGGTCAACTGTCATGCCAGCGGCACTCCAGCCTAACATATCGCCTTCTAAATGCATGACTTCAGAAAAATCGAGTTCTTCCAATACTTTCATTGCCAGTTTGGCTCTTCTGCCTGAACGACAATAAATGATAATAGGCTTGTTTTTGTGGCCTTCTAATTCGCTAAGGTAGTCATTGATATTTTCATGGGGCATATTTACTGCGCCAGGAATGTGACCATCGGCGAATTCTTGCGGAGAGCGAACATCAATAAGGAGCCAGTCGTTGTTAGCAACTCGCTCGATAAGATATGGTGATGCGGCAACAGAGGCTTGCGCGGTCGCTTTCGCTGTGCACTGAAGCGACACAAACAATGCAACACTGATAACAACTAGAAAACCCGCAACAACAATCCGCATGAATAAAAACTCTTACCTTTTTATAGAAGATTAGAACCTGCTCTTATTCTGTTACACAAAGGCGCTTAAGTTGAACCAAGTCGGTGTGTATCAATTGAAAACAGCCCAGCAGGTCTAGACTTAAGTATAACGCTTATGCGCTATCTTTAATACCTTTACAGAGTACTTTTAGTTCATTTATTAATCGCAATGAAAACCGACTGGTGACGTCTGGATCCACAACAATTAAGGGGGCTTTGAGGAAAGAGCGATGATCACGCCAGAATACCTCAAGTTCTGAATGCGTACTTTTAGATGCCGCAATGAGTGCGTGAGGTTGGCGAGTGAGTACATCTTTTAATGCGACTTGAGGATAGTCTACAGGACTGTCTGCAAATAATGTTTGAGCACCACACACATTCAGCAGTTGGTTACCCCACGCGTTGGGACCGATGGTCATAAGTGGAGCAGTCCACGAATAATAAAATACTGGTATAAGCGAGGATTTGGCGTATTTACTTCGAAGTTCGGCTAGTTCGTTGAGAAAATCATTGGAGAGCTGGGTTGCCTGCTTTTGCGTATTTGTAAGTGCCCCAAGCCTTTTAATTTCGCTGGCTATATCAGTGATATTTTCGACCTTACTGCTAAATACGTTTAGACCCATCGAAGAAAGTTTATGGATATCTTGCGGCTTATTGCCTCCATCCCATGCAAGAATTAAATCAGGTTCTAATGCCACAATGGTAGCGATATCGGCACCTTGAAAATCCGCCACCCGCTTAATATTTTTCGCGGCGTCAGGATAGTCGCTATAGTCACTTACACCTACAAGGTTAGGGCCTAAGCCCAAACTAAATGCCCATTCGGTAAGGTGGGGCGCAAGGCTGACTATCTTTAGCTCGACGGAATGTGATAAGGCGCTTGATTCCGAGCTTGGTGCAACATCGGCAGAAGCAAATTGATCAGAATTAGCTAGGTGTATTGTCTCGGCATCTGATTCTGAGTTAGCAAATGTGAGAAGAGGTAAATAGCTTAAAATTACAAAAAAAATGGTTTTCATCATAACTGCTGTTTTCATTGGGCTACGGCCATTGCCAGCATAGCTAACGATGCAAAGGCGCTAACCGCAATCATGGCATGAGTGACGGTATTTTTGGCCGTCAACATGTGAGAGTACTTTACCTCGTTAGCGCCTCCCACGCGGGTGTATCGAATCTTCTTGTTGGCATAAATTGCTGGTCCGCCGAGTTTAATATCAAGCACACCGCCCATAAGCGCAAGCAGTAGCGACGTTTTATCTTTCACTGGGGAGCGCTTTATGGCGCGAAATCCTTTAATAGGATGGCTGACCAGTAGTGTTGCTAGACCACCAATGACCGCGGGCGGCATATTAAGTAAGTAAACAAGGTTACGTACGGGTTTGGCAAAGAAAGTCATTGCAGGGGTTCGGTAATGCCACTGCCAAGATGTGAGCAAAAGCAATCGATAAATGAGTGCGCCTATGGGGCCTGCCACTACAAAGTAGAAAATGACGCCGCAATAAAGATAAAGAAACTTCAGCCATAGCGATTCTATCGCGGCTTTGGCAATTCCTATATCGGAAAGTGAATCGCATTGACGTGCGGTAATGGTTTGCGCCATTTCACGTGCGAGGGATTTTTTATTTCTTCCCACACTCGCCAGCACTTTTTTGTACTGTTGACGCTGGTAACCGTAGTCGAGCAGTGCGACAAGAATAATCGCCTCAAAGAATACGGGGTATTGGGCCATGTACACCAAGATGGCAACACATACTACCAATGGCGCAAGAAGAACTAGGGCGGCTAATGAGCCTGAAATATAGTGCTGAGACCTACCGTATTCACGAGAGGGTACCACTTTGCGCCCCATTTGCTGAACGAGGTAGCGCATGAGCGTTAATGGATGAGTACTTTGGGGCCAGCGCCATAATGCGTCGCCGGCGATAGCCAGCCAAAGTACGAATAGCGACTGGTATTGCGGGTCGCTAATTACCTCTGTCATCTTATTTTGCGAGAGCCTTAATCATTGCCATAACTAATTGTGCTGAGTGTTTAGCGGCAGTGTCTAGATACTCTTTAAAGCTCACTGACGACGTTTTTCCTGCAATATCCGACAATGAACGAATGACAAGGAAAGGCGTGTCGAGCATATGGCAAGTTTGACCTATAGCTGCACCTTCCATCTCAACCGCTTTCATGTCTGGGAAGTTTTCACGCAGTTCTGCTACAGCTTCGTCGCTACCGATAAACGCATCGCCCGTACAGATTAAACCTGTTGTCGACTGAAGTGAGGTAATGCCTGTGGCAGCACTACGAGCGGCTTCCATTAATCTTGTATCGCAACGGAAATCTTCAGGCATACCTGCGCATTGACCGAGCTTGTAGCCAAAATGGGTTAAATCGGCATCATGGTGAATAACGTGACTGGCGATCACTAAATCACCGATGTTTAGATTCTTGTCGAAACCTCCGGCAGAACCGGTATTGACAACAGCATCAGGGGCGTACTGTTCGATAAGTACAGTAGTAGCAATTGCTGCAGCCACTTTACCAATACCGCATTTTACTAGCACCACTTCTATGTCGTTAAGTGTACCTTCGTAAAACGTCAGGTGCTTCCACTGGGTTTCTTTTACATTCCAAAGTGACGCTTTAAGTAGCGCAACTTCTTCGTCCATTGCACCTAAAATACCAATTTTTTTCATAACTTTACCGACGGTGTTGAGGGAATTTAACGCGTGAATACGCTGTTGAAAGCGTTAATTGTATAAGGAAAATAGAGAAACTGACAGAAAAATGCCTCTGTTACCGCTATTTGAGAGTAAGAAAATAGCAAAGCAACAAAGGCCAGGGGAAGTGGGCTTATGTCTTAAGCTGCAGCTGGTCTGCTTGAACGCACTGGGCGAGTCGGGCGCTTTGGTGGCTCTGGATTATGCGTTGGCAGCTGTGCCATTTTTTGCTGTAAACGGCGATATGGAATGAGTTTGTTTTCCAAACACTCGCGAATATCGTCAACGGTATAACCAGACTTCACTTTAATTCTTGCGTGAGGAAGGCCAGCAGCATCAAGAGCTCCTGTTACAAACCAGTCTTTTTGTGATTTATAACCATCTTTGCCTTGGCTATGAACTAAGTCGATAGCAAGAACAGGACTCATGTCGTGTTTATCTACTAATACAAAGTCGAGCTGTCTGCTAGAAGCTCTGCTGATAGCTTGGCTTGCCGTCTTTTTATTTGCAGACTGGCGAACCGCCACTAAATCGTTAAGACGCACACGGCACACTATGCGAAACTCTCTTCCCATAGCCTGTTCGATAAGGTTTAAAAAAGAGTGCTCAACGGGGGTGAACAATTGCGGCTTTCGCCTAAATGGAAATGCGACACCGCCGTCTGACAACTTTATGGCACCCAGTGCAACGACAATAAGTAACATCATTAGAATAATTGCCAATTCCATCGTAACCCTCGCAAATATCAATAGTTAAAGCCCACGGAATGCGTAATAAAGAAGCCCGCTAAAGTGTTTATATCGAAAAAAGCATGGGCTCCGTTTGCAGTTCGAGCGTCATAAAAATGACACTCACTGTTACCGTGGAGTAGTTATTGATGATTTTGCAAAGCAGATGCCAACATGAGTAGATTTCGTAGTTGTCTTGCTAAAAGGGCTTATTTCGTTGTGGATGTAACAAGAATATCCACTTGAGAGCCAGTCTTATCTGGGCCGATTATTACTCTGACCCCTTTATCTTCTGAGGATAACAACGTGCGGCCGCTAACTGGCGTGTGAGTTTTTAAAGCGGGGTGCGCCGTTTGGTAAACATTCAGTAATTCACTCGGGGAGCGAGGAGAGTGGTAAACCATTACTGCTGTCTTGCTTTCGTCAAATGCTTGGCATTGTCTTGCATCATCAGAAATCTTAACTTGCTGAAAATCAGAAGGGCAAGACATGATGCTTGGCTTACTAGGTGAAGAGTTGACGCTTTGTTTCTTAGTTTGGTTGTTAACTTGCGCATTTAATGAAGCGTCAACAGCAATGGTATCAGCTAAGCTGGCATTGCTCGCTGCTATCGCCAGTGTTAGACAAAATGTAAGTTTCTTAATGTTTAAATGCTGCATAGATAGATTCTTCACCCGATGTGCGATGTCTTTAATTGCTTAAACGATAGTAGAGTCGTAACTCTCGCGCTTCAACTAAACCTTGGTCTATTAACGTATACTTTTAGCGTTTTCCGTATCATCGAAGTGTGCATAAAAAAAGCTCGATAGCAGAACTATCGAGCTTTTCATGAATGGACAATAGGCCTTAGTTAGCGAAGGTTAAACGCCAATATAGTCCATAATCCCTTCTGCGGCTTTACGGCCTTCGTCGATAGCAGTAACAACCAAGTCACTACCACGTACCATATCGCCACCGGCAAAGACTTGCGGGTGAGAGGTCTGGTAAGCAAATTTGCCAGCAGATGGCGCGCGTACGCGACCTTTTTCATCAAGCATAATGCCGAAGTCAGCAAACCATGGCGCAGGGCTGGGCTGGAAGCCGAAAGCAATGATCACCGCGTCAGCTTCCAATACGTGCTCTGAACCTTCCACCTCAACAGGGCGGCGGCGACCATTGGCATCCGGTGGCCCCATTTCGGTTTTAACCAGCTTAACACCACATGCCTTACCGTTTTCATCTACTGCAATGTCTAGCGGCTGAAGATTGAATTTAAACTCAACCCCTTCTTCTTTCGCATTAACAACTTCGCGGCGAGAGCCTGGCATGCTTTCTTCGTCACGGCGGTATGCACAGGTAACTTGGGCAGCGCCTTGGCGGATTGACGTGCGAACACAGTCCATCGTGGTATCACCACCACCTAGTACTACTACGCGCTTGCCTTTCATATCAATGTAATCAGCAGGATCTTTTTCAAGGCCCATTACGCGATTGGTGTTGGCGATAAGGAAAGGTAGCGCTTCGTGAACGCCTTCAACTTCTTCGTTATCGAAGCCACCTTGCATAGACTTGTACGTACCCATGCCTAAGAAAACAGCATCGTATTTATCAAGCAAATCCTGGAACTGTATGTCTTTACCAATTTCAGTGTTAAGTACGAACTCAACACCCATCTCGGTAAAAATTTGGCGGCGTAGCTTGATTACGTCTTTCTCTAATTTAAAAGACGGGATACCAAATGTAAGTAGGCCACCAATTTCTTCGTATTTGTCGTAAACAACAGGTTTAACGCCGTTACGAACCAGGATATCAGCACATGCAAGACCAGCTGGGCCTGCACCTACAATCGCCACTTTCTTGTCGGTCCATACCACGTCAGACATATCTGGGCGCCAGCCCATTTTGAATGCTGTATCGGTAATGTACTTCTCAATACTACCGATAGTCACAGCGCCAAAATCGTCATTCAGTGTACATGCACCTTCGCACAGTCTGTCCTGTGGACATACGCGGCCGCATACTTCCGGCAAACTGTTGGTTTTATGAGAGAGTTCCGCAGCTTCCAAAATACGGCCTTCGTTCGCCAAGCTTAACCATTGTGGAATATAGTTGTGTACAGGACACTTCCATTCACAGTATGGGTTACCGCAGTCCAAGCAGCGATCTGCTTGGCCTTCGGTTTGAGATTGGCTCAGCGGTTGATAAATTTCCGCGAACTCTTGTTTACGTACCATGATCGGCTTTTTCGGCGGATCGATACGTTCAACATCGACAAATTGATATACGTTCTTTGCCATAAACTAAATCCTCCTACTGAGCCTGAATGCGTAATTCAGCACTTGAACGACTGATGTGACCAAGCAAGTTTTTCACATCACTGGTTTTTGGCTTAATAAGCTTGAAGCGTTTCAGCGTTGCGGCGAAGTCAGTAAGCAACGACAACGAGTGCTCGCTTCCTGTTTCTTCGTAATGCTGATTAATTAAGCCACGTAAGTGCTCAGCAAGAATCGCTTTATCTTCAATTGGCATTACATCGACCAGTTCCGCATTTACACGGTTATCAAGGTCGTCGCCATCATCCATAAGATAAGCAAAACCACCAGTCATACCTGCACCGAAGTTAACACCAACCGGACCAAGTACAGCCACGATACCGCCTGTCATATATTCACAGCCGTTATCGCCAATGCCTTCAACTACCGCAATAGCACCAGAGTTACGTACGCCAAAGCGCTCGCCAGCACGGCCAGCAGCAAACAGCTTACCGCCTGTTGCACCGTAAAGGCAGGTGTTACCCATAATGGCGCTGTCGTGGGCGTCGTAAGAGATATTGCGAGGTGGGTGAATAACAAGCTTACCGCCGGTCATCCCTTTACCTACATAATCGTTGGCATCACCTTCAAGGTGCATATGCAAACCGCCAGCGTTCCACACACCGAAACTCTGACCCGCTGTACCGGTAAGCTCAACTTTGATAGGTGTATCTTCAAAGTCGTGGTTACCGTGGTGTTTAGCGATTTCACCTGATAGCAATGCGCCGACAGAGCGATCCGTATTGCGGATTGGGTATTTAAGAGTAATAGATTTACCGTCAACAACCGCTTGCTGGCCGTCTTTAAGCATCTGCGCGTTCAATTCACCTTTATCGATAGGTGCGTTGGTCGTTTGTGAGCAGAATAAGCGCGTATGGTCGCCTGCTTTAGGCTGCGCTAGCAACGGAGACAAATCTAAACGGCTTTGCTTAGCGGTAATGCCATCTAGAACTTTAAGTAGCTCTGTGCGTCCAACAAGGTCGTCGAACTTAGCAATACCCATAGACGCCATGATTTCACGCACTTCTTGAGCAATAAACTTGAAGTAGTTCATTACCATATCAGGTAAGCCAATGAAGTGGTCGTCACGCAGTTTTTGATCCTGCGTTGCAACACCGGTCGCACAGTTGTTCAAGTGGCAAATACGTAGATATTTACAGCCTAAAGCCACCATTGGACCTGTACCAAAACCAAAGCTCTCAGCTCCTAAAATACCGGCTTTTACTACGTCTAAGCCTGTTTTCAAACCACCGTCGGTTTGAACGCGTACTTTGTGACGTAAGCCGTTTTCAATAAGCGCTTGCTGAGTTTCAGATAAACCAAGCTCAAATGGGCTACCCGCATACTTAACTGATGTTAGCGGGCTTGCACCTGTACCGCCGTCGTAACCTGAAACGGTGATAAGGTCGGCATAGGCTTTCGCTACACCCGTTGCAATGGTGCCAACACCCGGCTCAGATACTAGCTTAACGGATATAAGTGCCGTTGGATTAACCTGCTTCAAATCGAAAATTAGCTGTGCCAAATCTTCAATTGAGTAAATATCGTGGTGTGGTGGTGGTGAAATAAGGGTTACACCCGGCACAGAGAAACGTAGCTGTGCGATGTATTTATTTACCTTATCGCCTGGAAGCTGACCACCTTCACCCGGTTTTGCACCCTGCGCCACTTTAATTTGAATAACGTTTGCGTTAACTAAATAGTGAGGCGTTACACCAAAGCGACCTGAAGCCACCTGCTTAATTTTAGAGTTCTTTTCAGTTCCAAAGCGAGAAGGGTGTTCGCCACCTTCTCCCGAGTTAGACTGACCGCCCAGGCGGTTCATGGCAATCGCTAGCGCTTCATGCGCTTCAGGGCTTAGTGCACCAATTGACATTGCCGCAGTATCAAAGCGTGGGAATAAGTTTTCCGGTGCTTCTACTTCACTAATATCAATAGGGTCGCAATCAGGGTTTATAGCTAGCAAGTCGCGAATGTGCGCAGGCGCACGCTCGTTAACAAGCTTTGCATATTGCTGGTAGTCGTCGTAGTTACCAGACACCACAGCCTTTTGAAGCGTACTGACTACGTCTGGGTTATAGGCGTGATATTCGCCACCGTGCACGTATTTAAGCAAGCCGCCGTGATCGACAGATTTACGCTTAAGCCAAGCAATACGGTTTAGGTTGATAAGATCTTGCTGGAAATCATCGAAGCCCGCACCTTGAATGCGTGAGGTCACACCTTTAAAGCATAACTTCATCACTTCGTTGTTAATACCCACTGCTTCAAACAGTTTAGAGCTACGGTAGCTAGCAACAGTGCTAATACCCATTTTCGACATGATCTTGTACAAGCCTTTGTTGATACCCTTACGGTAGTTCAACGTGGCCTGCATAGGAGAAATATCTAGCTCACCTTTTTCACAAAGCTGCTCAATAGTTTCATATGCTAGGAATGGGTAAACCGCAGTGGCACCTAAGCCAATCAGCACCGCGAAATGGTGTGGATCGCGGGCACTTGCTGTTTCAACAACAACGTTAGCATCGCAGCGTAATGACTTTTCAACTAAGCGACGTTGTACCGCACCAACTGCCATTGCTGCAGGGATAACCAAGCGATTTTGTTTAATGTTTCTGTCAGACAGAATAACGAACGCAGCACGCTTGTTTTTAACCAGCATTTCTACTTCGTTACAAACGCGCTCGATGGCTTTCTTCAAACCTTCTTGCGGCGCATACTGAAGCTCCACGACTTCTGAGTAGTAGTTGTCTGGGTTAAATTCGCGCAGTTGCTTAAGGTCGGTATACATTAGCACTGGCGAGTCAAACAATACGCGGTCAGCGTAACCTGAGGTTTCGCTAAATACGTTTTGCTCGCGGCCAATACAGGTTGCCAACGACATAACGTGGTTTTCACGTAGCGGGTCGATAGGCGGGTTAGTAACCTGTGCGAATTGCTGACGGAAATAGTCGTAAACTGTACGTTGACGCGAGGACATAACCGCCATTGGCGTGTCATCACCCATTGAACCAACGGCTTCTTGGCCGTCTTTCGCGAGTACTTTTACAACTTGTTGAATTTCTTCATAGCTGTAGGCGTGTAGCTTGTGGTACACCGCCATGGCATCGTCGTCAAACACACGTTTACCAATTAATGACGCGTCAAGCTTTTCAATTGGTGTAAGTCGACGAATATGCTTGTCTAGCCACTCTTTATAAGGATGGCGTGCTTTTAAGTCTTCATCAATTTCAGTAGAGCGCCAGATTTTGCCTGTGTAAGTGTCTACAGCAAGCATTTCACCTGGGCCTACACGGCCTTTTTCAATTACGTCAGCTTGCTCGTAATCCCAGATACCTACTTCTGAGGCTAGGGTAATGAAACCGTTCTTAGTAATAACGTAACGTGCAGGACGTAGACCATTTCTATCAAGGTTACAGGCAACGTGGCGACCGTTAGTTAAAACGATACCCGCTGGGCCATCCCATGGTTCCATGTGCATAGAGTTGAACTCGTAAAATGCACGAAGATCATCGTCCATGGTCTTGTTGTTTTGATAGGCGGGTGGAACAAGTAACCGCATAGCACGGAATAAATCCATACCGCCGGCTAAGAATAGCTCCAGCATGTTATCCAGCGAGGATGAGTCCGATCCTTCAGTATTAACGAAAGGGGCTGCATCTTTAAGATCTGGAATAAGTGGCGTTGCGAATTTAGCAGCACGTGCCATGGCCCAGTCGCGGTTTCCTTTAATGGTGTTAATTTCACCGTTGTGCGCAAGGAAGCGGAAAGGCTGAGCAAGCGGCCAGCGTGGTAGTGTATTTGTTGAAAAGCGTTGGTGGAAAACGCAAATTGCGCTTTGCATACGCTCATCGGCAAGATCGTGATAAAAGGCGGGTAAATCTTTTGGCATTACCAAGCCTTTGTAGATCGTTACCAAGCCCGACAAACAAGCTACGTAAAAATCGGGATCTTTCTCAAGACGTTTTTCAGCGCGGCGGCGGATCATATACAAACGACGCTCAAGGTCGCGTTTTCTCCAACCTGCTGGCGCGTTCACAAATACCTGTTCAATTTGTGGAACACCCGTTAGCGCTAATTCACCCAGTACTGAGTGGTCGACAGGCACTTCGCGCCAACCCACTACTGAAAGTGTTTCTTTTTCTAGTTCTTCATTAAGTACTTCACGCGCGGCTTGCGCAAGTACCGGGTCCTGACTTAAGAAAATCATGCCCACGCCGTATTTTTTGCTGAGTTTCCAGCCATTTTCTTCGGCGATTGCATGGAAGAACGCATCCGGTTTCTGTAGTAATAAACCACAGCCGTCACCGGTTTTCCCGTCGGCGGCGATACCGCCACGATGCTGCATACGGTCAAGACCGTGTATTGCAGTAGTTACCAATTCATGACTGGCTTCCCCATGAGTGTGAGCGATTAAGCCAAACCCACAGTTGTCCCGGGAATCATTGGGATTATATAAACTCATCTCTTAACTCCTTCAACCTTTTGACTGGGCAAGGTATGCGTTGCGTGTAGATGCGCCTAGGTTTGCGTATCACAACATTATTAGACGTCTTTTATGCCTGCGAGCGGTATTGCTCGCGGCGTGCGCCTTTCTTGTCGTTATTTTATTATTAGAGGATTCCAGTCGTTTCCGCATTTTTATGCATTATTGCGATGCGGGCCGTACAAAATACCCACATTAAAAACTAAAATCAAACGCTAAAAGTATAAGCTTTATAGTGAATTAGTATAAATATAATTAAATATATATTAATCAGTTGCTTACGTGTCGTCATTTATATTTGTAACAAAAATGTTATCAGTATTGCAAAGTGAATAACTCATCCCTTATAAATGATATTACTTCTCATTTGCGTTTTATTAATGAATAAATATGCTTTGAAATTGATGTTTTATGTTGTCAATAGCGGTTTGCGGTGTATTTTTATTAATTTGTAAAGCTATGGTTCCACTAATATAAGTAGTTTGCTATATTGGTTGAAAATTAACCACAGGTAAGGCCCGTGGTGCGCTGAAGGATGTTGATAGAGAGCCCTGTGTGTGAATTGAGTGTACGCTTATGTGGAAGGCGAAGAATAAAAATTCACTGTGGTGGCGTGCTGTTAAGACAATAAGGATTATTGTATGAATACACTACATGCTTCACCACTGCCTTTATTTAGTATAGATGATCATATTCTAACTGGCGACAATATCACCTTCAGGCTTTCTCCTAACACATCTGGGCGTTTTCAATCTGGATCTCCCGATACTATTGTTATTCATTTTACCGCCGGTAGTAGCCTTTCATCTTCGGTGAATGTCTTGACCAATGCTGATAGCGGTGTGTCAGCTCACTTTGCCGTTGGACGCAATGGTGACATTGTTCAAATGCTTCCGACTAATAAAATAGCGTGGCACGCAGGAGAAAGTTATTACGAGGGGCGTAGTGGCTTGAATCAGTACTCTATCGGCATTGAATTAGACAATGCCGGCCAGCTTAAGGCTAGAGGAGACGGCACCTTTGAAAGTTGGTTTGGCGAAATTTTTGGCGAGAATGAAGTATTAGCTGCCCAGCACATTAACCAACAGTCTATGGGCTATTGGCACAAGTACACCGACGTACAAATTGTTAGGACGCTATCGCTGTGTAAAGCGTTGTGTAGCCACTACAACATCTCTACTATCGTCGGGCATGAAGAAATAGCGCCGTCACGAAAGGTCGATCCTGGCCCCGCTTTTCCCCTTCAAAGACTCAAAGCCGCTGTTTTGCAAAGTGATAGTGAAAGGTGGGCAACTGAGTCAAGTGATTCGAATTCACAGCGAGAGGCGCATGATCAAATTCAGCGGGATCTTGATAGTGCTGTAAAGCGGGTGGCTAATGTAAGTGCTAATTCACTGAATGTGAGAAGAGGCCCCGATGTTTCATTCCCAACGATCGAGAATGGATTGCACAAGGGCGAGGTATTAAAAATACTGGAAAAGCGAGGGGAGTGGGCGAAAGTGTCTTACACGAAGGTGGGGTGGGTGAATACCAAATACATTAATGAAATTACTGAAAAGTCGCCTTTCAAATCCTAATTCTGGGTAGGGCCACAGAGTTATGCTTTGACAAACCGCATTCCCGAAGAGGGGAAAGCCTGATAGGATAAAGGCAAAATAAGTTTAGATTAGACGTACATGCATTCAGATTCACCAAACGATTCTTGGGCAATCCGCTTTGCTCAATTTGTTCAGCGTTTTGGCACTCTAAAGCTCAGCATCTTATTTGTTGTTCTTTCGCTTGTGTTCACGCTAGGCGGTTCTTACGTGATACGCGTAAGTATGGGAAGCCAAGTCCAACCCGACGATTTTATAAGTGCCGTTATTCTTACCATGTTGTCTGCGCCATGGGTTCTCTACTTTTTCAGTGAACTAATTAAGCAGCTAGAGAATTCGCGTACTAATCTTAAAGAAGTCGTTAGTCAGCTAGAAAGTTTACGTGAAGAAGACGTTTTTCTTAACCGAGAATTACAGAGCAATATTCGCCAGCTAAATCACGAAATAGAGCAACGTAAGCAGGCTCAAGAAGAGCGTGAAGCGCTATTTAAAGATTTAGAAAAAGAAATTCAGGATAAATCTGAACAAGAGGCCCAAGCGCGCCGCTTATCTACGCTACTTCGCTCCATTATCGATGCTTCGCCAGACTTAATTTATTATCGCAATGAAGAAGGTCGATTTGCGGGCTGCAACCGCATTGCCGAGTTGATGACGGGCAAAACCGAGCAAGAGCTGCTTGGCTTAACGCCAAAAGACGTATACGAGGAAGAGCTTGCCCGCCAAATTGTAGCAAGTGATCACGAAGTTCTAGAAACCAACGCCAGTATCACAGAAGAGCTGTGGCTTCGCTTTGCTGATGGACGTCGTCGTTACTTCGAAATGAAGCGTGTACCTTTCTTCGATAAAGAAGGCAACCGCTTGGGGCTACTATCATTCGGTCGCGACATGACTGAGCGTAAGCAGGCTGAAAATGCTGCGGCGAAAGCTAGCACAGATAAAACGCGCTTTATCGCGACCATCAGCCATGAGCTTCGTACACCATTGAACGGTATTGTTGGCTTAAGTCGCATGCTGCGTGATACTGAGTTAAGCGACGAGCAATTCAGCTGGGTTAGTACAATTTACGCAAGTGCCATTACGCTAGGTAATATCTTTAACGACATTATTGACCTAGATAAATTAGATAGAGACAAACTTGAACTAAGTCTAAAAACTATATCGTTGAAGGACTTTACCGAGGAACTCAGCAGCATTATTCGCCTGTTGGCCGCTGACAAACAGCTAGAGCTTAAAACAACAATCAACGAGCCACTTCCCCGTCTTGTTGAAATAGATGGCACGCGCCTTCGTCAAATTTTGTGGAACATCTTGTTTAATGCAGTGAAATTTACGCAAAAAGGGCACGTAAGCTTATCGGTTTCATCAACGAAACCCGATGGCGATAAGGCGTATGTTACCTTTGTCATTGAAGATACTGGAGTGGGTATTCCAGAAAGCGAAATTGAAAAGATTTTTGCCATGTACTATCAGGTTGATCACCCTGACCACCAATCGGCCACAGGTACCGGTATTGGATTGGCAATTTGTAAGCAAATGGTCGACTTGATGAAAGGTGAAATTCACGTTTCTAGCAAAGTGGGTAAAGGCACCCGCTTTGAAATCGTGTTGCCAGTTCAAATTTCTAACAGCCCAATGAAAGTGGCGCAGCTTCAAGTGACAGGGCTCAATATCTTGTTAGTAGAAGATATTGAATTGAACGTCATGGTCGCTAAAGCCTTGCTTGAGAAGCTTGGCCAGAAAGTCGATGTAGCAATGACGGGGCAAGAAGCCATAGACAAAGTCAGGGAAAACCAATACGACCTTATCTTGCTTGATATTCAATTGCCTGACATGACCGGATTCGATGTGGCAAGTACGATTATTGAAGAAGATCTGGTTATGCAAACGCCCATCGTGGCGCTAACGGCAAACGTCATTAAAAAGCGTGATGAATACTTAGAAAACGGTATGGATGACGTTATTGCTAAGCCGATTAAAAAATCTCGCGTTATCGAGGTGTTTAACGAGTTGTTCCATGCACCACCTGCACCGCTTGAAATTGATGGCGAAGTAGAGCGCCCTGAACCTAACAAAACATTAAGTAACATTTTAGATATGGACTTGTTACAGATGTTAGTTGATACCATAGGGGATGAAATGGTGCGCGCTAGCGTTAAAGTATTCCAAGAAAAAATGCCTGAATACATGGAAATACTGCAGCTAAGCTTAAGTGCGGACGAAAAGTCAGAAGTGTGCTCACAGGCTCACAAAATTAAAGGCGCCGCTGGCTCTGTTGGTTTGGCTCGTGTACAGCGTATTGCTAATCAAATTCAGCAAGGCGACCATCCGACTTGGTGGGAGAACGTGCATGATTGGGTGGAAGAGCTACAAATGGCCGTTCAGCACGACATGAAGGCACTACACGATTGGCTGAATGAACAGCAGGTTGATGACTAGTTAGCATAACGCGCTCTTTAATAGGTAACGTGAAAAAGAGGGCTTGCCCTCTTTTTTGTTATAAAAACTGCGCTAGAGAAAGCGGTCAGAGCAGCTTAGCAAAGTAGCTAAGTAGCTAAGCCTCTCCTTAAAAAAAGCGGCAGGCTGAACTTATTTATACAGTGGTAAAAGGAATTAATGCGATGAGAATTAGCGCACAACAAGAAACCGTGTTTTCAAATAATCAGCTTAGCGTAGAGGAAATTCCCTCACTTCAAACGCTCGCTTTACTTCCTATATCCAAAAAGTACCGGACACTAAATATCCTCTCCATTGGATTGATAGCCTTAGTGCTAATAGGTATTGCTTCTGCGTTACGATTCCAAAGCTTTTGGTCATTGCCAGAAGGACTGCTGCAAGCCTACCCGTATGTTGTAGCTGGTATCGTCGCTGTAGGCTCTCTATGGGCGCTGTACCACTTTTTTGCTGATGTACGCATATTTTATGCGATTCGAGAGCAAGACATCAGTAAGCAGTCAGGGCTAATTTTTAGAAAACTTTCGTGCCAACCTATTTTGCGTGTTCAGCATGTAGAGGTTAATCGCGGTCCATTGGACAGGTGGGCGGGTCTTGCCTCACTTCAGGTGTTTTCGGCTGGTGGTGAAATGCACACGTTTGAAATACCTGGGTTAAGCATTGAAAGGGCAGAGCAGTTGCGTGAGTTCATTCTTGCTCATAAAGACATAGGTGCACGCTAATGACGGTATCAGAAAGGCCTTCACACCAAGCGCCTACACTTAATCAGTCAAAAGAGCTGAAAGAAGATGCTGCGCTCAAGTCCCATGGGCAAGATGCTAATATGGAAGAACCGAAACTTAAAGTAGAGACGGGTGATGAGTGGCAGCGCCTCTCTCTAATTTCTATTTTGTATTTTACTATTCGCAATTTTACCAACTCGGCTCAAGTGCTTATTTATACCATTCCCGCCTTAGCCATATCGTTCAATATTTGGGATAACCTGCTGTCGCCTGAAGTACTAATCGGTGCTGGAATCCTCTTTCTATCTACCAGTGTCAGCGGCGTAATTAGCTTTTTAATGTACAAGTTTCGCGTGCACAACCAGCACGTTGAGATTCATCATGGCGTGTTTCAACGCCGCTATACCAACTTGCCCTTGTGGCGTATTCAAAACGTAAAGATAGAACGCCCTTTTTACTACCGACCTTTTGGGTACGCGCTAGTGGTGCTTGATACCGCAGGAAGTGGGAAAGAAGAAGCTAAAATTGTAGCGGTTCCTGAAGATTATGCTGAAGCGCTAAAAAAGCAGGTGTTGTATGAAAAAGCGCTGCATGATGAAGGTGACCTGGATTGTTTGCCAAATGAAGATTTATCCGACGAGCAGAGTTCATCTTTTTCCACGCCACGAACGCGCACTAAAGCGATAGATTCTTCCCATTCAAATGAAGAAGTATTAAATCGACGGTCCGTGAAAGACATTATTATTCACGGTATCACCAACAATCGCGTGTGGATCATACTGGGTGCTGCGGCACCTTTCTATGACGATGTGTTCGGTCTAGTTTCAGAGTGGTTAGCCGATAAAGGCTTGCAGCTTAATCAGCTGGTTGGTGAACAAACGGTTGCGTGGTGGCAATTTGGATTGTATGCCTTCGTCATACTCATGATGCTTATGGCGTTGGTGGCACTGCTCAGTATTGGTGGTGCGCTATTCACGTTTTATGGTTATACGCTTTCAAGATCGGGAGACCGCTATATCCGCCGAAGCGGCTTGCTTAATAAACTGGAAGTCAGCATGCGAGCTTCACGCATCCAAATGATTACGGCGAAGCAAGACTGGCTGGATAAAATACTAAAGCGTGTGAATTTGTATTTTGAGCAGAACTCAACGGCTGGGCAGCAAGTGCAAGAACTGATGTCGCCAAACAAGCTTATTGTGCCATCGGTAACCGAAGATGAAGCTTTTGCGCTTAGCCAAGAAGTAATGCCTGAATGCGACTTGCGAGGCCAAGATTATCATCCCATTAGCAAGCAATTCATTACTTTTTGGTTGTTTGCGGGTTGGACATTGCCATTGGCGATCTTTTTCACCATAGGCGCTGTGTCGTCCCATCTTGATATTATGCTAGGTTCACTCGTTGTCTTTAGTGCGGTATCGCTGTTACTCACGCTTAGGTGGTGGCGATGGGGTATAGCCTACGACAGTAAGTACGTTTATATAAGGCGAGGTAGAATAGGCATCGACTATCAATGCTTTGAGCCCTATAAAGCGCAGCAAGTTATCGTTAAGCAAAGCGTGTTTATGAAGCGAAGAAAACAGGCCACCGTTAAGTTTGTACTGGCTTCGGGGGCGGTGACTGTACCGTTTCTACCAGAAGACTACGTTAATAAACTAGCAGATAGTGTGCTATTCGAGGTGGAGTCAACCAGAAGGTCTTGGATGTAACGTACACTGTTTTTTTTGAGCGCCGCTTTTTTATACGTTTTTTTATGCAAATAGACCGAGTTTATGTAATGGTAGGTATTTAGTTGCTTAACCTTGCGTCTATATGGATATTCTTGATTACAGTGTCATCGCGATTTACCTCATCACGTTACTCGTTATCGGCTTTAGCTTGCGTGGACAGCAGTCAAAGAAAGATTATTTTCTCGCTGGAAGAAGCTTAAGTTGGAAACCGCTGTTACTTTCAGTGATGGCGACGCAACTCTCGGCGGTCAGTTTCATTTCCGCTCCTGCATTTGTCGGCTTCCGTGAGGGGGGAGGGCTGATTTGGCTCTCTTATGAACTGGCAGTTCCGTTAGCCATGCTTTTACTCATTACCACCGTGTTGCCTACATTATACCGAAGCGGTGTGGTGAGTATTTATGACTATCTTGAGCGACGTTTCTCTACCTCTACCCGTATTTGTATCAGTGTTGTATTTCAATTTAGCAGGGCCTTCGCTACCGGCATAATGGTTTACGCGCTATCCATTATATTGCAAGGAACCATGCAGGTTTCATCCACGCAGGCAATATTACTCATTGGTGTGATTACCGTTTTGTACTCCTTACAAGGAGGTATGAAAGCAGTTGTATATGGTGACGCGGTACAAATGGTTGTCATCGTTTTGGGCACAGCTATCTGCATTGCTTTTGGTCTAAACGCATTAGGCGGTTGGGAGCACTTTTTACAGCTACTTCCAAGCGAGCGGGTCTCTACCCTTAATTTTTCATCTCTGGGTTTTGATGGTGACGGCTTCGGCTTCTTTCCTATGGTGCTAGGTGGCGTGATCCTCTACGCCTCATACTACGGTTGTGATCAATCAGAAGCACAGAGGGCATTGTCAGCGAAATCGGAAAGCGATCTCAAAAAGATGATGTTAGCCAATGGCATTTTCAGGTTCCCTATAACACTTCTATATTGTTTAGCAGGCTTGGTGATCGGCACACTAGCGTTTAACGACGCCAACTTGCTATCGCAAATTCCTAAAGATAATCCGGACTGGCTTATGCCGGTCTTTATTCTTAATTATTTACCTCATGGGCTTATCGGCTTGCTTGTGGTCGCTATTCTTGCTGCAGCCATGTCATCACTGAGCTCAGCAATAAACTCTCTTGCCGCTGTTTCACTGGAAGATTATTTCAAACTCACTCGGAAACGCGCAAAACCTGAAGGCTACCTGAGTCATGCTAAGTTTGCGGGCTTGCTTTGGGGAGGGATTATTTTGCTGCTTTCGCTCAATGCTGGCGATATAGCGCCTACCGTTATAGAAGCGGTGAACAAAGTGGGCTCTGTTTTTTTTGGCCCCGTCTTGGCTGTGTTTCTACTTGGCATGCTAACGAAGAAGATAAAGGCCACACAGGTCAATACCGGCCTGATGTGTGGCGTGCTGACTAATTTTTCGTTCGCATTTTTTGTCGAGGACATGTTTTGGTTTTGGTGGAATGTAACGGGGTTCGCGAGCACAGTGATACCCGCTATTATCTTGTCTGTTTTGTCAGCTAATGATGAAAACGATACAGCGACGATCACCACCTCTGGTCAACGACGCTTACTGATTGATAAGCCGATTGCCACCCTATTGGTTGGCTATTTTTGCTTATTGGTCGTTGTTTGCTACTTAATGCCGCGTTGGCTGCAGTAGACTCAGTGATTTACGCCTCTACTGTTTTGGCGACTGCGTCTCTCAGAATAACCTGATCTTTGCCCGCGTGCTTAGCTTCGTACAAGCGCGCGTCAGCCACTTCTAACTGCGACTCCAAGCACTTGTGCTCCTCAGTACATACACCAATACTGCACGTAATATTAAACTTGTGATTGGTAAAAATAGTAGAGCGCACTGCATCCATAAACGCTGAAAGCGCCGATAAATACACCTTGGGCGGCCTCACCGATACCACCGTAAATTCTTCGCCACCGTAGCGCACAATTAGGTCGTCAGGGAAGTAATCTTTTAACAATGCAGCAAATTCCTGCAATAACATGTCACCCGTTTTATGGCCGTACGTATCGTTTACGCTCTTGAAGTTGTCAGCATCGATCATAGACACAATGACATCCTTTCTCGACGCTTTATTTGCAAATAACTCTTCTGCTCTTTCGTAGAGAAAACGGCGATTATATACCTTGGTTAGCGGGTCTAAGTTTGCTGAATTTCTAATAGTTTGAATCATTTCTTGTGATTCAAGGTTTTGCATAATTCTGCAGTAGAATTCTTCGTGATAAAACGGTTTGGACAAGAAGTCATTGGCGCCGCTTTTAATGAATTTCGAAGTCAACACGCTATCGCCGTTTGCCGATAAACCGATAAATACCAAGTCTTGCATGCGTTTTTCGTGGCGTATTGCTTTAACCAGTTCATAACCGTCCATATTGGGCATACGGTGATCGGCAATAACCATTTTAATATCGCGGTGATTATCAAGCTCTTCCAACGCTTCTAAGCCATCGTTCGCTTCATGCACCTGAAATTGGAATTTGCGAAGTAATGAGCAAATGTGATTTCGGCTCGTTCTAGAATCTTCCACTACCAACACTTTGGTAGTGAGGTTCTTTCTTAAGCGGTCTACAAGTTTAGACACTTGAAGGTATGAATAGCGAGACTCTTTTGTGATGTAATCCAGTACGCCCTGATCGAGTAGCTGAGCACGAGTAAATTCGTCGAAATTCCCAGTAAGCACGATTGTTGGAACGTTGTAGGAAAGTGCAAGTTCAACGCTCTCGCCGTTGGGCGCGTCGGGAAGGTTTAAGTCGACGATAGCTGCCAAGTAGTCGGTATCGCTCTCGAGGGCACTTTTAGCTTCCGCAAGATCTTCGCACAGATCACACGTAAAGTGAGGATTATCCTCAATAAGTTTGTTTACAATCTTTCGGACAGTGAGACTGTCTTCTACTACAAGAACTTTATACATGTGATTTACTCTCGGCACTTAGGCTTCGATAATAACCAATTATAGACAAAAAAGCCCTCAAAGAGAGGGCGTTTTATACTTATGTCTAAATAATTTTATTCTTATGTAACATTGCGTTGTACTAACTTTGTTCAGCGGGAACACGCACGGAGCCTTCCATCAAAATACGTGCGCTTCTGCTCATTACAGCTTGCTTAATTTGCCACTTGTCGTCTTCAAACGTAGCTCTTGCTCCTACTCTAAGCGTTCCAGATGGATGCCCAAAAGTAACCGAGTCTCTTTCGTCGCCGCCAGCTGCGATATTTACAAGAGTGCCGGGTATCGCCGCAGCCGCTGCGATCGCGACTGCTGCCGTGCCCATCATAGCATGATGAAGTTTCCCCATAGACAATGCGCGAACCAATACATCAATGTCTGAACCCAAAATATCTTTGCCACTGGAAGCTTGGTAACCTCTTGGAGGTGCAACGAACGCGACTTTTGGTGTGTGCTGCCTGTTTGCAGCTTCACCCACATCATTGATGAGCCCCATCTGAACCGCGCCGTGTGCACGAATTGCTTCGAACTTGGACAGCGCCTCGGAGTCGCTGTTTATATCATCCTGCAGTTCAGTGCCTGTGTAGCCAATATCTTCTGCGTTGATGAAAATAGTCGGAATACCCGCGTTTATCATGGTCGCCTGAAGTGAGCCTACGCCTGGAACTTCAAGTGTGTCGACTAATCGTCCTGTCGGGAAGATTGCCCCTTCACCGTCAGCTGGGTCTACAAAGGCCACTTCAACTTCTGCGGCAGGGAAGGTGACACCGTCTAGTTCAAAATCGCCGGTTTCCTGTACTTCCCCGTTAGTCATTGGCACCCTAGCGATAATGGCTTTGTTGATATTGGCTTGCCAAATATTGACGGTGGCGATGCCGTTTTCTGGTATTTTACTTCTATCCACTAGCCCATTGGTTATCGCAAATGCGCCTACGGCTGCCGTTAGGTTTCCGCAGTTTCCACTCCAGTCTACGAATGGCTTGTCTATGGCTACTTGACCAAATAGGTAGTCGACATCGTAACCTTCACGTTCACTTTTGCTTAAGATAACGGTTTTGCTGGTACTTGATGTAGCACCGCCCATACCGTCGGTTTGTTTACCGTACGGATCGGGGCTGCCAATTACGCGCAGAAGCAGGGCATCGCGCGCCGGACCTGGCTTTTGCGCGGCTTCTGGCAAATCGGTTAAATTGAAAAACACACCCTTACTGGTACCGCCACGCATGTAGGTAGCCGGTACTCGAAGTTGTGGCGCATACTTTGTCATGTTTTTTCCCCTCAGCTAGCTTCAGCTTCTAAGAAGTCCTTGGCGAAGCGTTGTAATACACCGCCTGCGCTGTAAATAGAGACTTCTTCTGCTGTGTCTAAGCGACAGGTTACCGGTACTTCCAGCTGCTCACCGTTTTGGCGGTTTACTACTAGCGTAAGCGTTGCCCCTGGTGACGGTTCGCCGCTTACGTCGTAAGTTTCTGTGCCATCTAGCTCTAGTGTTTTACGCGTAGTGCCCGGTTTAAACTCAAGCGGTAATACGCCCATACCAATTAGATTAGTGCGGTGAATACGTTCGAAACCTTCAGCTACAATCACTTCAACACCCGCAAGACGTACGCCTTTAGCTGCCCAGTCTCGTGACGAGCCCTGACCGTAGTCAGCGCCGGCTACAATAATCAGCGGCTGTCTGCGGTTCATGTAGGTTTCAATAGCTTCCCACATGCGCATAACTTGTCCTTCTGGCTCAACGCGCGCCAGTGAACCTTGCTTCACTTCACCGTTTTCCAGCACCATCTCGTTGAACACTTTCGGGTTCGCAAGGGTAGCGCGCTGTGCGGTTAAGTGGTCACCACGGTGTGTGGCATACGAGTTAAAGTCTTCTTCCGGTAAGCCCATTTTGTGGAGGTATTCACCTGCCGCGCTGCTGGCTAAAATAGCGTTTGAAGGCGACAAGTGATCGGTGGTGATGTTATCTCCCAAAATAGCCAGTGGACGCATACCTTTCATGGTGCGCTCAGCATCCATTGCGCCTTCCCAATAGGGCGGGCGACGAATGTAGGTGCTCATTTCACGCCAGTCATAAAGCGGGTTAATGTCTTTTCCGTAGTCAACGCTAAGGTCGAACATTGGCTCGTACACTTTTCTGAAGTGCTCTGGCTTCACCGATTTCGCTACAATAGCGTCAATTTCTTCGTCGCTTGGCCAAATGTCTTTAAGCGTTACTGGGTTGCCTTCTTTGTCGGTGCCCAATACGTCTTTTTCAATATCAAAGCGCACGGTACCGGCGATGGCGTAAGCTACAACCAGTGGTGGCGATGCTAAGAATGCTTGTTTAGCGTAAGGGTGAATACGGCCGTCGAAGTTACGGTTACCCGACAATACTGCTGTTGAGTAAAGATCGCGGTCGATGATCTCTTGCTGAATTTTGGGGTCTAGCGCGCCGCTCATACCGTTACAGGTAGTACACGCAAAGGCAACCACGCCAAAGCCTAAATCTTCCAGCTCGCTCATCAGGTTAGCTTCTTCAAGATACAGCTTAACGGCCTTAGAGCCTGGTGCTAGTGAGCTCTTAACCCACGGCTTACGGGTTAAACCGCGCGCGTTGGCATTTCGAGCAAGTAAACCTGCAGCAATTACATTGCGTGGATTAGATGTATTGGTACAACTTGTGATAGCCGCGATAATAACCGCGCCATCAGGCATTTTGCCTTCCTCCTCGGTCCACTTCGCTGCTATACCGCGACTTTCTAAATCGCTGGTAGGTAAACGTGCGTGTGGGTTAGAAGGGCCAGCCATGTTACGTCCAACAGCAGAAAGGTCGAACGTAAGCACCCGCTCATACTCGGCAGTTTCTAAATCATCAGCCCATAAACCTGTGTGCTTAGCATATTGCTCAACTAGCGCAATTTGCTTTTCCTCACGTCCTGTTAGGCGCAAGTAATCAATAGTTTGCTGGTCAATGTAGAACATGGCTGCAGTGGCGCCATATTCCGGTGTCATGTTCGAAATGGTTGCGCGGTCGCCCAGCGTCAGGTGCGATGCACCTTCACCATAGAATTCAAGATACGCGGAGACTACGCGCTCTTTACGCAAAAATTCAGTTAACGCTAATACAATGTCGGTTGCGGTAATGCCAGGCTGTGGTTTGCCGGTAAGTTCAACACCTACAATGTCAGGCAAACGCATGTAAGACGCCCGGCCTAGCATAACGCTTTCCGCTTCAAGGCCGCCAACGCCTACGGCAATTACACCAAGTGCATCAACATGCGGCGTATGGCTGTCTGTACCTACTAGCGTGTCAGGGAAGGCTACGCCGTCGCGAGCTTGAATAACCGGCGACATACGCTCCAAGTTGATTTGGTGCATAATGCCGTTACCCGGGGGGATAACATCCACGTTCTTAAATGCCGTTTTTGTCCAGTTGATAAAGTGGAAACGGTCGTCGTTACGTCTGTCTTCAATTGCACGGTTTTTTTCAAACGCGTCTTTCTCAAAACCAGCATGCTCTACAGCTAATGAGTGATCCACAATCAACTGTGTTGGAACTACGGGGTTAACCTTCGCCGGATCGCCGCCCTTTGCGGCAATAGCATCGCGAAGCCCCGCTAAGTCTACCAGTGCCGTTTGACCTAAAATGTCATGACACACTACGCGAGCAGGAAACCACGGAAAGTCCAAGTCGCGCTTACGATAAATCAGCTGTTTAAGTGAGTCGGTAAGCATTTCAGGGGCGCATTTGCGCACCAAGTTCTCAGCCAGTACACGTGAGGTGTAAGGCAGCTTGGCGTAGGCGCCAGGCTCAATAGCATCTACCGCTTCACGGGTATCGAAAAAATCGATACCCGCGTTTGGAAGCGGTTTACGGTAATCAATATTCATAAAACCCCAACCTTAATCTTAAGCGCGTTCGCTAATAGCTGGCACTGGGCGAAGTTCTTCGCCTGTGTATTCTGCTGACGGACGAATAATACGGTTGTCAGCGCGCTGTTCCATAACGTGTGCTGCCCAACCGGTTAGACGAGACATTACGAAGATTGGTGTGAACAACGGCGTAGGAATACCCATGAAGTTGTACGCAGAGGCATGGAAGAAATCGGCGTTACAGAAAAGTTTCTTCTCGCGCCACATCACTTCTTCACAGCGAACAGACACAGGGTAAAGTACGTCGTCACCCACATCAGCAGCCAGTTTTTCAGACCATTGCTTGATAATTTCGTTACGCGGGTCAGAGTCTGAGTAAATAGCATGGCCAAAGCCCATGATCTTCTCTTTGCGCTCAAGCATGCCCATCATTTTTTCTTCTGCGTCATCAGCAGAGGTAAAGCCCTCGATCATTTCCATGGCGGCTTCGTTAGCACCACCGTGAAGCGGGCCGCGAAGTGAGCCGATAGCACCCGTTACACAAGAATGCATATCAGATAAGGTTGAAGCGCAAACACGTGCAGTGAAGGTAGACGCGTTAAATTCATGCTCTGCATAAAGAATTAACGATACATGCATAACCTGTTCATGAAGTTCACGTGGCTTTTCGCCATGAAGCATATGAAGGAAGTGACCTCCAATTGAGTCGTCATCGGTTTCAACGTCTACGCGCACGCCGTCGTGCGAGAAGCGGTACCAGTAACAAATGATACTTGGGAAGCAAGCTAACATACGATCCGTAACATCTTGTTGCTGGTCGAAGCTGGTTTCCATTTCAAGGTTACCTAGCATTGAACAACCCGTGCGAAGTACGTCCATTGGGTGAGCATTTTTTGGTATGCGCTCTAGCACTTCTTTAAGCGCGGTAGGAAGGCCGCGCATGCTGCGAAGTTTTGTTTTATAAGCGTCTAGCTCAGACTGGTTAGGTAGCTTGCCCTTTAGAATAAGGTACGCTACTTCTTCAAATTGACAGTTTTGCGCTAATTCTTTTACGTCGTAGCCACGATACGTTAAACCAGAACCTGATTTACCTACGGTTGATAATGCTGTTTTGCCTGCAACTTGGCCGCGTAAACCCGCGCCACTTAACTGTTTAGCCATCTTGTTGTCTCCGGTCTTGTAAAATTTGTAAGGTACTTTTTTAAAAATTTAGAAATAAAAATTACATTGAACTCATCACGCGAGTGGGGGCTGTACACAGGTAGAGGCATGGATGCCGAAACGGAGCCCCCATGGATGGGTTCACGGCATGGTAACGCCCTGTGTACCGTTCCAGCTTCAATGGTGCCTCGCACCTCACTCGCTTCCTGCTGTTTCGTATTCGTGTTAGTTCTTACCTTCGGCGAATAGAGCATCTAGTTTTTGCTCGTATTCGTGGTAGCCAAGATAATCGTACAGTTCCATACGTGTTTGCATGCTGTCGACAACGGCTTTTTGGTCGCCGTTTTCAAGTATAGATTTGTACACCATTTCTGCTGCTTTATTCATCGCACGGAATGCACTTAGCGGGTAAAGCACCATGTCGGCACCCCACTCACCAAGCTCTTCTTTGTTCCATAGTTCGGTTTTGCCGAACTCAGTAATATTGGCAAGGATCGGAACGTCTAGTGCTTCAGCAAATGCACGGTAATGTTCTTCGGTTTGCACTGCTTCGGCGAATATGCCGTCAGCTCCCGCTGCAACATAGGCTTTTGCACGTTCAATGGCTTTGTCTAAACCTTCTTGTGCGAACGCGTCGGTGCGCGCCATAATAAAAAAGTCTGGGTCAGTTCTGGCGTCAACTGCAGCTTTTATGCGGTCTACCATTTCTTCTGTGCTAACAATTTCTTTGTTAGGACGGTGACCACAGCGCTTTTGCGCAACCTGGTCTTCCATATGAACTGCCGCCGCGCCCGCTTTTTCCATGTCGCGAATAGTTTTGGCAATGTTAAATGCTCCGCCCCAACCGGTGTCGATGTCTACCATGAGCGGAAGATCGCATGCGCTGGTAATGCGCTGAACGTCTGCAATCACATCATTAAGTGACGTCATGCCTAAGTCCGGTAGGCCGTAAGACGCATTCGCTACGCCACCACCTGAAAGATAAATTGCTTGGTGCCCAATGGCCTTTGCCATCATGGCAGTATAGGCGTTAATGGTGCCGACAATTTGTAGCGGTTTGTTGTTCTCTAATGCGGTTCTGAATTTCTTTCCTGCACTCATGATAATCACTCGCTTATTTGAAAGTAGGGTAAAGGTGAATTAGGTATGAAGAAGACTGAGTGGTGTTAACCATGATTAAGCTTCTTCTCAATATTATTTTTTGAATAAAGAATATGGCGACGCATTAGCATTTCAGCCAGTTCCTCGTCGCGATTGGCAATAGCGTTAACGATGTGTCTGTGTTCATCAAACGCAGTGCTTACGCGAGGGCCAGCCATACCGAGCTGTACGCGATACATACGAACAAGATGGTAAAGCCCGTCTACAAGTACGCTGATAAGATGATCGTTTTTACTGCCGGTTACAATTCTGTAGTGAAAGTCTACATCGCCGGCTTCTTGATAATAACTTTGACCGTCTTTTACTTTATCGAAGTGGCTATCAAGCAACGCCTGCATGTCGGCAATTTCTTCATCGCTCATGTAGCGTGCAGCCAAGCGGGCGGCCATACCCTCTAATGCTTCGCGCACTTGGTATAGCTGAATAAGGCCTTCGGGGGACAGTGCAACCACACGGGCACCCACGTTAGCTTTACGTTCCACCAAGTGACAGGTAGCGAGACGATTGATGGCTTCACGAATAACGGCGCGACTGACTTCATACTTTGTCGACAATTCCATTTCACTCAGCTTACTGCCTGCTGAAATGATCCCCTCAACAATATCCTTTCTTAATTGAAAGAAAGTGCGGTCGGCATTGGTGATGGCTTGTTCGCTTTTTACTAACACTGTATAGAATCTTTAAATGACTAATGTCGACAATATATGCCCATTTTGGTGTTTTTTCAACCTTAAAAGGTTTGGATTGTCGACAACGAGAGTAAGATATTAGTCTGATAGTCTTGTTTAGCGGCCTGTGTTGACAGTTGTGCAATGGTTTAATGGCATACGCAAACAGAGCCATGTGTCAGCTTACGTCTATTAGGCGAACCTTGCGCAACCATATTGATAGCTACTGCCCGGACGGAGGAGGGAATTTGGTAACGAAAGTTACATACAGAGGTTCTGAGCTAAAGAATGATTCAAGCCAATGATGATTTGTTTAAAGTTTGTCCATCTGGTCTAGGTCTTCTTTACTTTATTCGCTTAGGTGTTGTGAAGAGATAGAGTAAATTATCTTCATGATATCTAATTGTTTTTATGGAATTTATACATACTTTGTGTTTGGTGCTTAACCTAACCAATTAGTCTAATTTTGAAGTCTTATTTTAGTAAAAGTGTAATATTTTACTTTGCAAGATCGTAATCTAACGGTAACATATCGTTCCAGTCTTCAAGCCTAAATTCTTCTACTGAATTTTAGAGGGCTGGAAAAGTAAGTTCTACTTTTAAAGCAGAGTTTCATTGAAAGTAAGTTTGTAATGTTTTATTGCGACTTACTTTTTTATTGCCTGTAATCCAGTATAAGCACAAGGTTATGTGCGCCTCTTAAATTAGTGAGTTTAGTCTTTCAAAGTTCCAAAGAAGAACTTGAAGCGGCCTAGAAATATTATTACACCTAACACTCACGCAAAGGGGTTATACCATGAAAACCAATACTGACGTGTCTAAGGCACTCGCCAGTAAGCTTTCACCTGTCGCACTAGCAGTAGCGATGACCGTTCCAGCAATTTCAAATATTGCCGTTGCCCAAGAAGCAGAAGCAACTGAAGAGCAACAATTTGAAGCCATTACCGTTACCGCAACAAAACGCCCTCAAGTTATCTATGAAGTTCCAATTGCTATTAGCGCCTTTGATGGCGACAAGTTAGCTGACCAAGGTATTACTGACCTGACTGACGTTGGTAAATTCGTTCCAAACCTAAACGTTACTGGTTTCTCTGCCGGTCACACGTCGTCTGTAAACCCATTTATTCGTGGTATTGGTCTTCAAGATCACCTAATCACAACCGATCCGGGTGTGAGTGTTTATGTAGACGGTGTTTATCTGGGCCGTCAGGTTGGTCAAAACTGGAGCCTAAATAATATTGAGCGTATTGAGGTACTTCGTGGCCCTCAAGGTACGCTATATGGTCGTAACTCAATTGGTGGTGCAATTAACATCATCACAAAAGAGCCAGACCAAGGTGATGTGACCAAAATCAACACTGAATTTGGTACACGTGGTCGCGTTAAAGCTGATCTTTTTGTTAACCACGGTCTTTCAGAAACCGTAGCGTTTAACATGAACCTGTCATTTAACAAGCGCGATGGTCTTGGTGAGTTCATCAACGTGCCTAACGCAGAGTACGATGTTGGTGAGACTGAAGATGTTTCTGGTCGTGTCTCTCTAAAGTGGGAGCCATCAAATGACTTCCGCATGGTATTAACTGCAGATGCTAACAATGGTGACGGCGGTCTGCGTCCTTACACTGTGCTAATTGATGAAGTGGGTTCAGATCGCTACTTCGGTGGTCAGAATGGTGTTGGCGTACCGTTACGCAACACAGATGTGACACCTGAAGGCGCTGATATCTACGACAATGCAACAGGTACTGAAGCAGTAACTGGCGTGTCGAACGAAGCGCGTGGTCTTTCACTCACTACTGAGTGGGACATTAACGAAGATTACACTGCAAAGGTTGTTGCAAGCCAGCGTACATCTAAGTACAAAGCAGGTCTTGATGATGATGGTACAATTTACTCGTTAGATCAGTTCCCTGAGCGTGGTGAAGCCGATCAAACATCAATCGAACTTCAGCTTAACGGCTATATCAACGAATACACTGACTTTGTTGCTGGTGTTTACTACTTCAACGAAGAAGGTAGCAACCGTCAAGGTGACGACTCTAGTTTTGACGGTGGGGCTAACCTGCTAGAACTCGATCAAGAAACCACTTCAAAAGCGGTTTACGTTAACGTTCGCCGTGACTTAACTGATGAGCTTAGCCTTTCTGGTGGCCTTCGTTACACGAAAGATGAAAAAGAAGCATCAGCGAACGTATTTTCAGCACTTGGTACTATCTATGATTCAAATGATTGGGACGAAGTGACGTGGGAACTCGCCACTAACTACACATTTGAAAATGGCATGACGGGCTATGCGACAATTCAGTCTGGCTACCAGTCGGGTCAATTCCCAGCACGTCCTTACTGCCTAATTGGTGAGTTCTTCGGTGCAGGTGGCTTTGATGATATCGAAGGCGCTCAAGCGGCGGTTCGCGCAAATAACTGTTTTACGGCGTCTGACAATATTACTGCTACTAACTATGAAGTAGGTATTAAAGGTCGTGTGAATGACTACTTCGACATTAGCGTTGCAGTATTTAACACTGAGTTTGAAGATCTTCCTTACCAAGTAAGTCGCGTGAGCGAAGGTGGCTTCGACACCGCAAACCTTGTGGTAGAGCAAACATCTCGTGGTGTTGAAGCTGATGCTACGTTTACCTATGGCAACTTCAGCATGATGACCAGCGTTGGTTATATGGATGTTGATGTTGAAGAGCAAGATGGATTCAATCCTGTAGCGCCACTTACTCCAGACCTAACCCTTGCAATTGGTCCGCAGTATACCTTTGAGCTTGATGGTGGTGATTCAATTCGCGTACGTGCAGATTACTCATATCGTGCAGAAATGTATGGTGAGCCTACTTCAGCACCTGAGCGGATGACTAAACTTGATAGCCGTGAGCTTGTTAACTTCGACATCGCTTATACGCCAGCGAATGATGCGTATACTGTTGCACTTTACGGTCGCAATATTTTTGATGAGCGTTACGACAATGCACGCTTGAATACAGGTGACTACATCCTGCAAATTCTAAGCAACGACGCAAGCGAGTTTGGTGTTAGGTTCTCAACTGAATTCTAATAGCTACAACGAGTTACAATTATAAAGCCAGTCTAAAGACTGGCTTTTTTTTGCTTATTTTTTCTTGTTTTATCCTCATTATTAGCATAGTTTTAAAACTGTTCTAAAAATGCCCAGCAACTATTTATGAAAGTGAAAGCACTTTACGGTATTGGTTTTCTTGTTGTTAATACGCTTTTGTCAGGGTGTACCTACACGGTGTATTTACCCGACGATGAAGATATAAACGCTAAGAAAAACGGCAAGATTGCAGTTGCTAAACCTGAATTTGGTAATCAATGTCGTTATAGCGGAAACGGTGAGTATGGCGCGTGCCCAACGTCAAATAGTGAAATGGTTGGAACATCTTGTTCTTGTCCAACACCTTCAGGGCAGATTATGGGAACGGTGTCGAAATAGTAGACGTGCTTTTGTAGTAAGTAGGGCCTTTCAATCATACGGAGATGGAGCGTGGGATTGTTTACCAGTTTTAAAAAATCGCGGTTAGAAAAAAAGTTTAAGAAAAACGAATGGGTAATCATTCAACCTATTCCGTTCGCTCAATTTGAACAACTTATCGTAGACCATGTAGACGGAGGTTGGGAAATAGAAGATGACTATGAACGGCTCGCTGAAACGACCGCTAAGTGGCAGTGTGAATTACGCAAAGGTACGAGTATTTTAACCTACGTGTGGACCGCTAAACACCAAGGTATCGTATACGGTCCCGAACGCGTGCTTACCGGTTTGTCTGAAAAGCTAAATATACCGACGTCTACAGCAATTGCTACAACGTGGTTTTAAGCCTTTATTAGAGCCAACCTTTTTGTTTAGCTATGCGAGCAGCATCTACGCGGTTGGTCGCGTCGAGCTTTGAAATAGCCTCTGAGAGGTAGTTTCTTACCGTACCTTCAGATAAAAACAGTGATTGAGCAATGCCTTGGGTTTTAAGCCCTTCTGAAGCAAGTTTTAGTGCGGACATTTCTTTTTGCGACAGTGGATTGTTGTCGTCAAGAGCCATGATGGCGAGCTCAGTCGAAATTACCTTTTCTCCCGCAGAGACTTTGTGAATGGCATCTATCAGGTAGTCGCTGTCAGACTCTTTCAATATAAAACCCTTAACCCCTAAACTTAATGCACGCTTGATGTAGCCTGGTTTAGAAAAGGTAGTCATTAATACCACCTTGGTATTGAGATTTTGCTTTGCAATGTGGGCGGCTAGATCTAGCCCTGAAACCAGCGGCATTTCAATATCGCTCAAAATAATGTGTGGTGCAGGGTTATCATTTAAATAATCAATGGCTTCCTTTCCATTACTGCACTTTTCAACAATGGTTAAGTCGTCTTCTAATGACAGAAGCATGGCAACGGCATCGCGAACCAGCGACTGGTCTTCAACAATCAAAATAGTAGTTGGCGCTTTTGAGTTCATAGGGGTGCCTTATGTGACAAAGCTTGCTCGGCAGTAAGCTGAACCCTGACAATAGGGTGGGGAAGGAAAGAAATGTCCACATCCGCATGAATAGACGCCGCGCGTTCTCTAATTCCCATTAATCCGTTTCCTTCTTTGATTGATGCGATGTTCTCAATTACGCCATGATCTTTATAGGTCATTTTTACGGTTTGCTCATTAACTTCAAGACCAAGGGATACCGCGTTACCGTTTGAATAGCGTAAGGTATTGGTTGTCAGCTCTTTGATAATAAGCGCAAGCTGGCTTTCTTGTTTAGCGCTTAAACGTCCTTCAGCGCCGCCTTCAATATCGGTTGTAACATTAAAGCCGTTTTCTTCTAACAGTGATTTGTCTTTTGCTATTTCATCGCTAAGAGAAAGCTGCTTGATATCTGACACCGCTTGACGAATATCACTCAGTAGCGCTTGAGAAAGCTGTGCCAGCGCTTTCACCTCGCGATGCGCGTCTTCAATCTTATCTTTGCTTATAAGTTTATCGGCCAGTTGTGCCTTTAACGAAATAGAGCTGAGTGCGTGACCCGCAACATCGTGTAAGTCTCTGCCTATTCGCTCACGTTCAGCGATCGCAGACAATACTCGTAGTGCTTCGGCCTGCTGGCTCTCTTTCAGACTATGGAGCGTTTCTTTGCGCTCCATAACACCAAACCCGAATAGCACTAAGCTGTTGAGCAACGAAGCACTTAAAAGAAAATGTGCGTTGTTAAATACGGTAATGTGCAGTGACAAGAGTACCAGCATCATCACGCCTATGCTCATTATGCCTGTCTTGAGCGAATTGTAATAACCTACGATAAAAGCAATAAAGCCGATAATGGTTGCGCCACCAGGGTTTTGAAAGCTGCATGCTACCGAAAGTAGAAACATGAGTAGCAAATAAGTGGGCAGTGTTTTAACAGGCTGGTTTATGGCTTTAATGTAAAGAATGACAAAGCTAAGGTATCCCAGGGTTTGCAGCACCCATGTTTCGATGGGAAGAGGACGGGAAATAATGAGTGGAACAAAGAAGAACAGTGAAAAGAACAAGCTTCCGTGAGACCAGCGCTTTTTCCGTCCACTTGCCAAAAGGGGCATGTCAGGCGCGGTACTCTCGTTTTTGACGGCAGGCCCCGCGCTGTTACTATCTTGTATGCTTTTATTGCTGAGCATTGTGAGTATTTCGTCCCTACTGAAATACAACGGCAGACTTGCTAGTAATTAGCAGCGTACCAGAGATAATTAACATAATACCCAGCACGGCATAAATGTCGAAAGTTTGTTTCCAAAATACCACCGAGGCAGCAGTGATAAGTGCGATTCCCATACCCGACCAAATGGCGTAGGCGACCCCAATTCCCATGTTCTTTAAGACCATGGCAAACAGCATCCCAGATATCGCGTAGAAAAAGATAGCGCCGTACCCAAAAGCCCACTTCTCCCATCCGTTCGACATTTTAAGCAGCATGGTAGCGGTAACTTCGGTGATAACTGCAACTGCCAAAAGTAAATAAGTCATAGTGCATTCCTTCTTAATTAAAGTGAAATTAGTTAGATCTGATTGATTGAAAACGGCGTTCAAGGGTGATTAATGACACAATGTAGACAGCGACAATCACAGCCGATATTGCCTCTACCCGTGCATCGGGAAACAAGTACCAAGCGGCGACAATGCCGAAGGTTCTGGTTAGCGTGTGAAAGTAGCCTATCCAGTGTTCGATAGCCCATGATAAAGGCATCCACATCAGGCCTGCGAGAATGCCAATACTCAATGGAACGGTGGTGTGGTCGATGGCTGCAACGGGAAGCGCAATGGCGAATACCATTAGGCTCATGATCATGCCAACGAAGAAAAGACGGTCAAAACTGTTCTTTGCCTGCTTTTTGGCAAAAAATCGCTCACCGGTGAGGTAGGAAAGGCCTGCACCTAGGTAGAAGATGGCACCTGTGCCGATATACAGCAACCAGGTTATGGTTAATTCAGATACAAAGGGAGCGCTGATACCAAGCAGAGCCCAAACAACAGTGCCTGCCAGCGGCATGGCTATGAATCGGTTCTTTTTAAAATCTTCCCGCTGCTGCTCCAATGGGATGGAAGCATTCTGAACGGGAGTTATTGATGAAGCGTGAGATACTTGTTCCATGAGCTTTACCTGATGTTGTAGTGTCTATAGGTAAAGTATGCCGAGGTACCTCAGATTGCGTTAGTCACAAACGTCACCAATCGCGTATGACAATTGTCATCAGTTCACTTAATGAAGCCTATGAATTATGTCTGTCGTGCTTTTTTCGCTTTTCGTTTGTTTAACACTGAATCGCCATCTTCCTTAGACAGCATTAAGCTATCGTAAATGCTGACAAGCGCTACTGCGGCCATAAACATCATAGATAGCGTAAACGTTTGTAGGTTTGGCATATTGGCGCTTTGTCCAAGAATGAATGCTGCAGCAGCGATAGCAAGCGCAGAAAGGGTAATGCCAAGACCGCGGTTCATTTGCATTAAAATGGCGCCTAGCGTGTTTGCGTCTCGCATTTTATTGGGGGGGACGTCGGCAAAAGCAATGGTGTTTATTAACGTTAAGTGCATTGAGCGAGTAATACCGTTAACAAATAAAATAACGGCAATAGTAAATGACGATGTGGAGTGATTTATCATCGCGAGCGCCACAAAACCAAGGGCGATGAGCACGCCGTTAACTACAAGCACGCGTTTGAAGCCGAAGGTATTCATGATCCACGTTGTCGCTGGCTTTATCGCTAAGTTTCCAGCAAACAGCCACAGCAACAATGAGCCGGCTTCTACAGGTGAGTAACCTAATCCAAGCTGGAGCATGAGTGGCACAAGAAATGGTGCACTGCCAAGTGCGACACGCATAACAGAGCCGCCAAACACAGTAAGCCGGAAGGTTTTGTGTTGCATCGCATCGAAAGAAAATAGTGGGTTCTTGGCCGTTTTTACGTGTTTGACTGCCAATACCATGAGTACTAAGCCAATAGCGATGATGCCAAGTGGTCGAATAAGCTTGTCGCTGGTACTCGCTAAAAACTCGATCCCCGCCATAAACAGCGCAAAGCCGATTCCGGTGAGCAAAAAGCCTTTAATATCGAATTTACCTACATTGCCTTTAATGTTTTTAAGGAGATACAGTGACGCGATGATAGCGATTATGCCCAGTGGAATATTCATATAAAAAATCCACTGCCAGCTGAGATGAGTGGCGATGTAACCGCCTAGCACAGGGCCTAGTAGCGGTGCGCTTAACGCAGGCCAGGTTATAATGGCCACGGTTTTTACCAGCTTTTCCTTTGGCAAGTCCCGCAGAACCACTAATCTTCCCACGGGAACCATCATTGCCCCGCCTAAACCTTGAAGAATACGAGACAAGGTAAATTCGAATAAGCTGGTACTCAGACCACAAAGCACCGAGGCAAAAGTGAATACGGCAATCGCTGCTACGAATATAGTGCGAGCGCCAAATTTATCGGCGGCGTAACCACTTAATGGAATAAAGAGTGTTACGGCTACCAAGTATGCCGATACACCAATAGATAGGTGGGCTGCCGGCACATTGAAGTCGGCAGCAATGACAGGTAACGCCGTGGTGATAACCGTGGCGTCTAAAATTTCCATAAAGAGTGCCCCTGCAACCAAAAGGGCAGTGGCGAACTCTCTATTGAACAATTTCAAAGGCTCTAACTACGCGCGCGACACCCGTAATATTACGAGCAATATCTACGGCGGCTGTGGCTTCTAAATTGGTTAACCGACCCATCAGGAATACTTCTGAATCTTGAACCACTACCTTAACTTGTAGAGCAGGCACTCGTTCGTCTGCCACAATTTTAGTACGCACTTTTGACGCTAACCACAAGTCGTTGGCTTGTGTGCCTGCACCTATCGCCTCGCCAATTCTAATTTGATTGTGAATTTTTTTAATATAGCTTACTTCTTGGGCGCGGCGCACAGCTTCGTCAACTAAGCCTTGGTTTGGCGCTTGCCCGGTTAGCAACGCTACACCGTTATAAACATCCACTTGAAGATTAGCCTGCTCTTTAAGCGCATCGCTTTTCGACCATTGATACGACACCGCAGCATCGGCATTTTGGTCATCAAGCTGCGTACCCACAGTACGTCTGTCATTAGCCACTTTCGCAGCCATGGCGCCTGCAGCTCCAACGGCCACTACACACCCTTGCAATGTAAGAATTAGGGCTAATAAAGAACCCAGTAGTCCCAAATTTTTCACTTGTGTCCTCGTTATCTGTTTTACTACTCGTCGCCGTGATCGGCAGGGAATAAGCTGTCGTCAATGCATTCACATAAATTGTGAATTACCAGTAAATGAACTTCTTGAATACGCGAAGTGCGGTTTGACGGTACGCGAATTTCTACATCATGTTCACTTAAAAAGCCCGCCATTTCACCGCCGTCTTTGCCAGTAAGCGCGACAATGGTCATATCGCGAGATAATGCCGCTTCCATCGCTGCTATGACGTTACGAGAGTTACCGCTGGTTGATATAGCCAACAGTATATCTCCGGGTTGGCCGAGCGCTCGTACTTGCTTCGCAAATATTTCTTCGAAGTTATAGTCATTCGCAATAGACGTCAGGGTTGAGGTGTCTGTGCTTAATGCGATTGCCGGTAAGCTGGGACGGTCGCGCTCGTAGCGATTGAGCATGTTGGAAGCAAAATGTTGCGCATCACCTGCAGACCCGCCATTACCACAGCTCAGTACTTTATTACCTCTAATTAAGGCTTCAACGATCATGTACGCCGCTTTCTCAATATGCTCTGGCAATATTTCCGATGCCGCTATTTTGGTTTGTATGCTCTCGGTAAAATTCGCTTTTATCTGTTCAATCATGTGTCATCTCTTTGTTTTCACCAAACGGTAGACTATTTAGTGAAATTTTTTGCGCTGCATTACAGCGCCTTGATTTTTGTAATGGCCAGTATCTGAAAGTCAGAGGTTTAAATTGTGGCCTCAGCGCGAGAGAAAAACGGCCTAACGTTTATCGCTCGCGATAATCAACCCGCATTTACTATTGAAGCGTGCGAAAAAACTCAACTAGGTTTCTTGCTTCATCTTCAACTTTAAAATTTTTCACAACGTGTTCGCGTCCGGCTTTGCCCATTTCTGCAAGTTTGTCCATATCCGAAAGCAGTAAATCCATCTTTTCTGTGACAGCTTGCTGATCTTTGGTAGGTACAATATACCCATCAACGCCTGGCCTAATGATGTCTTCCCATGCGCCCGCCTGAGTAGCTAATACCGCAGCTCCTGCACTCATGGCTTCAGGTACAGTTAATCCAAACCCTTCGTTATAGCTAAGTGCACTTACTAATGACAGTGCACTGAAGATTCTAGGAATTTGCTCAAACGGCAATTCACCGGTGAAAACAATTCGGTCAGTTAACCCGGCTTTAGAAATTTTTTCTTTAAGCTCGTTTACAAATTCTTGGTTGCTCGAGGATATGGCACCTACAACTACTGCGTTCACGTCAGGGTATTTGGGCAATACTTTGATGCACGCTTCAACAAATAGATGAACGCCTTTTTGCTCTCTAACTCTGCCCAGAATACCAATGCCGTACTTGCCGCCGTAGCCTAATGCTTGCCAAGCTTCTTGCTTGTTTTCTGCTGGCGTGTAGTTGTCTATTTGCACACCGTGGAGATTTATCTTGGCGGGGGGCTTATTTAAATATTTTGCAGAGCGATTACTCATTGCAATAACCGCATCCATTTTATTGCTTAACCACACCGTAGAAGCCGAACGCTTTCGCTGAGCGGCAGAGCTAAATACAAGCTTTATTTTGGCGCGAAACACGTATTTGAGGATCACACCCTGAATCATCTCGTCAACGCGACGTGCATGAAAAATTCGCCACTTACCATTACTAAGCGGGCGTCGACACATTTTGGCGACCTCCCAAAAAGTAATAGTCATAGATGGGTCTGGAACAAAATGCTTGCCCATTATCCGCAAATTAATCATATGCTTCTGTAGCGATGTTACTTGCAGCATCGTAGACGTTACGCCAGAAAAATTAGAGCTGGAGTTGCCGACTATTAGCTCTATTTCTTGGTTATCAACGCTGCTGGACGAAACCTTGTTGTTGGGATGACTCATTATTTGTGGGAACCTAAGAAACTTTCATCAAACCGATGAAGGGTTGCAAATCATAAGATAAAACAAACGGAATACTTCTGACATAAAGACATTTTCATCAATATCGGCCGCGCTCATCGTTGGCGTACGCTTCTAGTCCTCTTTGGGGAACATCAGTTTAAAAGCTGGATATTGTCAGTCTTTAGCCCACGTTCTTCAACCACTGAAGGTTGTCTCCGTCTATGGCAACAACGTCTATTCGCAGAGAAGTAGACGCTGGATTTAAGCCATTATCTAACAAATAGAAATCAAACGCAGCCTGAATTCGCTGGAGCTTTTTGGCAGTCACAAACTCTAGAGCACTGCCAAACTGATTTCGTCTTCGGTATTTAACTTCAACGCACACTATGGTGCTGCCGTCTTGCATTACAATGTCGAGCTCGCCACGCCGAGTGTGGTAATTTCGACATCGAAGAGTAAGGCCTTGTTCCATCAGATATTTACAGGCCTCGTCTTCTGCTGCACTCCCTTGCAGTGTTGACATAATTTTACTCCGAAAGCATTTGAACTTTTTCGTTACGAATAATTGCCTGAGGCTGTTTGCGTATTACTTCACCTTGTTGATTAAGGGAAAGTGTACCCGTTAACCCTTCGTGTGAAAGATATTTCAGCGTGTTAAGCATGCCTAGCTGAGGCAACAACTGATAGGCATCAAAACCGAACGCAAATAAACGTTTTTGCATAGTATTTTGATTTTGCCAAGCCTGTTCAACCTCCTGCTGAAGAGGTTGCCAACTATGTGAAGGCATTAACCAAGGCATGTCGATAAAGTGCACATTCTGCAGGTCACGCCATTGGTTTTTCCCGCTGTCGTAATCCATTGAACGAGAGGTGGCATACACGGGGACTTGTTTGCCATCGTATGGGTTTAAGCTCGCTTCGATAATGGGGTTAAGCAGTTCTGTGTCTTGAGGTGAGGCAAATGCAACAATGGCATCAATATCACGCCTACTGCGAGGCATGTTATACACTTCATCATTTGTCATGTACTCAATTTGATTGATACGCTCGTTGCTTTGCGCCACATCTAGCGCCTGTGTAATTCCCTCTCGAAGTGAATTACTGTCGTTAAACGATACCGACGTTATGTTGGCTCGCTGCTTGTTTTCCTGATTGTTGAGTATTCGCCAGTGCTTTTTAAAGGTGTCGTCCATTCGCTGGTACAGACTGCTTTGTGCGGCAATAACGATAGGCGCACGATATCCTTTATTAAAGATAAATTCAGCAAGCTGCTTTGCTTCATCTTCTGGTGCTAGCCCGTAATAATTCAGCGAGGTAGGCAAGCCTAATGAGTGGAGTTCATTTTGTGTGTCATCACCTGCGAGACCTGTACCAGAGGCAAGAGCAACATCGGCTATCGCCGGATTTGACGATCCTGTTGTCAACCCTTTAGCAGACGCATTGTCTGGCAATTCGTCAGGCCTGTTTAATGCAAGTACGTTCACACCAAGCGGCAAACTGGGAATTAAACGTTCAACAGTGTCTTTTAAAAGAGGGCCAATGATGAACTTGGTATCGCCAATTTCGCTGAGTAAATGCTGTGTATCTACTTCGTTGGTGTCGATAAAACGAAGACGAGGCAGAAGGTGTTCATCTTGGCGCTTTTCAACATCGGTGTAATAAGCCGCCATGATGCCATTTTTAACGACTTGTCCTGTGCGAGCTAACCTGCCAGAAAGTGGTAGTAAAACCGCAATATCGTTGGCGCCAGCATCGGTAAGCTGGGTTGCTTCAATCACGTTTTCAGGCAAAGCGTTTTCTAATACATGACCGCGATAAACCTGCTTAAATTGCTGCAGGCTTTTGGCTAATTTTTTCGGTGACGACGCGTTTTCTTCGGTTAGTTCGCGAAGAGTAATGAAAGGAGACAGGTCGGGATAAGCACTGCCCACTGAATCAAGTGACGATGCTGGAATGGAGGTAATCCACTGCCAAACTTGTTGCACTTTTTCATCGTCAGTAAGATTGGTCTTTAATACGCTATTCGCTGCCGCAGCTAGGTTGCCTTGCTGCTTGAAGAGCTGGGTTTGAAGCTCCGCTTTTTGGAATGCGGTTTCGCCTGTACCGGTTACGCCATCCAACATAGCCAGCAATTCTTCTGCCGAGGCATCAGGCATTCCCGCATAGGCTTTGGTTACCAGAAGGGAGTAATAAGATTGATTTACCCCTGAAATACCGTCTTCTTTTACCTCATAAAGCACTTGCTGAGCCAAAACAGGCTGTTGATTTTGAAGGTACAGGTCAGCCGCTTGCAGCAACAGCGTATCGCGCTGTTCTTTGTTGCGGGTGCGCTCCCATACTTTTTTTGCTTCAAGGAGTTTGTGCTCAGGTGTGACGTTATCTTCAACCTGTGTGGTTTCAATTGGGGTAGGTTGCACTACCACAGGCTTTGACTGGGTTTTAGGTGTACTTCCACAGCCCGTTAGCACCAATATAGAAGCGACGGCTGATAGCGTAAAGATTTTTCCAGCTTGTCCAATATGACGCACAGTTTCATTCCTTTTACATCGTTATAGGCCAAGTTTATCTTAACCAGTGTGAAAATCTACGCTTGCCAGCATAATCTGGACTAATGGCGTGATACACTTATCGCATATTCTTTAAAAATAACGTAAGACTTAACCACTGTTATGACAGACACCGCCACCTTATATATTGTTCCAACACCTATCGGTAATTTAGACGACATAAGTGCCAGAGCAATACGCGTATTAAGTGAAGTAAGCTGGATCGCTGCCGAGGACACCCGTCACAGCGCTCGACTCTTACAGCACTTTAGCATTGGAACGAAAACTCTTTCTCTGCACGAGCATAACGAAGATAAGCGCACAGCAATGCTTTGTGAGCGTTTAAAGGGCGGCGAGTCGGTAGCATTAATAAGTGATGCTGGAACGCCGTTAATCAGCGACCCGGGCTTTGTTTTGGTACGCAAGTGCCGTGAGCAAGGTATTCCGGTTAGCGCTCTGCCGGGCCCATGTGCTGCAATTACAGCATTAAGCGCGTCGGGACTGCCGACAGACAAGTTTATTTTTGAAGGATTCCTACCGGTTAAAGTGCAGGCACGTGAAAGCGTGTTGTCAGCGTTAATAGATAGAACGTTCACCACAGTTTACTATGAAGCACCACGTCGAATTTTAGACACCGTTACTGATATACAGCGCGTTCTAGGCGATCGCCAGATTGTGGTAGCGAAAGAGCTATCCAAAACCTTCGAAACCTACGTGAGTGGCAGCGCGCAAGATGTAATTGATTATCTCAATGCGGATGTTGCACACCAGAAAGGCGAATTCGTCGTCATGATTGGCCCTGCGAAGGTAAGTGACCAGGCGATACCCAGTGAAGCAATGTCGTTGCTAAGTGTTTTGTGTGAGCACATGCCGCTTAAAAAGGCCGCGGCGGTGGTCGCCACTCACTATGACTTGAAAAAGAATGCGCTTTATCAAGCTGGGCTAGACGCAAAAGCGTAAACACGTTGTTGATCTTATGGGCCTTGGAATAAATACAAAGGAGTGTAATTCACGTCAACTGCCCAGTTCAAAAAGGACTGAGGTTTATGGAGGCTCATATGACAAAAACACTCAAAATCACCATGTCAGAAGGAAAATGGTTAGTTGATATATTTTCTCAAGCTAACGACTCAGGTGTTTACGACTTAATCCACCCTAATGCCTTTGCGGAAGTTTCTCTAAATGAAGGCGAAATGTACGGCTTTCGTTATAGCCTGCATGGAAAAGCAGGAACGTCATTTAAAATTGAGTTAGATGACGAAGTGCTGGCTGAAGGTGAGATCGACAAATCTGAGGCGGCGTCGGGAAGTGGAGTTGTATAGTCACTAACCCCATCGCGCCGCCATAAAAATCAATGCGCGATGAATTCCTACGTTGTTTACCTGAATGCTAAGGCCTCGCTCTGACCTGAAATCAATTCATTTTTTCCTTTTTCAGGAAAAAATGTGAGCGAATTAACGTTTAGTGGGTCTTAGTTAACAAAGAAAAAGAAAAAATTTCGTAAAAGAGTGGTTTTTATTGGTATTATTTCAATTTGCCTTTTGCATTCTTTTTCTCTGTAAATTCATTTTCTTATATTCAACGGCATTATCATGTTTCAGCATTTCATATTAACGCGCTTTAATCTTCGAAAAAAAGGTTGGGATGAGACCAAATCTCAATCCAAAGTTTTAACTGATAGCTGGATGGAAAACAGATTGAAGCTGTTTGAGCAGTACTGTTATTCGTCTATAAAATCTCAAACGGTAAAAAACTTTGAATGGCTAGTATTTTTCGATACGAATACACCAGAAATTTATCGCGAAAAAATAAACGAGCTAGCTTCAAAATTCTCCAATTTTCTCCCTATTTACGCAGACGGAATGGAAAACTTTTACCCGTCTATAAAAAAAGAAATAGCGTCTAGATTAACAGCCCCTTTCCTCATTACGACGAGGCTTGATAACGATGATAGCCTTCACCAAGACTTCGTTAAAGAAGTCCAGAATCAATTTTCAGAGCAATCTTTTATGGCAATTGACTTTGTTGACGGATATACGCTGCAGGTAGCGCCTCGTGTAAGGCTAGGCCTGCACTCACATGTGCATAATCCGTTTATGAGTTTAATTGAAAAAAGTGAAGATTTTAAAACCATCTGGTGTCAAGAAAGGCACGGATATTGGAGTGGTGTAAAAGAACTGACGCCAGTCAGAGGAAAGCGAATGTGGATGTCGATTATTCATTTTGAAAACAAGGTGAATGAATATAAAGGTTATGGAAATGTTCCAAAAGAAAGGGTTGAAGATTTTAATTTACACCCTGCTGCCCTTGAAGACGTTATTGCAAACGTTGAAGATCCCAAAGTCAGTAGCAAAAGCGCGCTAAAGCATAAAATTAAGACAAATTGGAAGGTGAATTTTAAGCTGATGAAGAGGACGTTATTTTCTTAAGTAGTTATCTAAAACTACTTAGTGTTCGCATCAGCCTACTCTGGTGACTATTAACTCATATTTGGGTTTAATATTAACCTGAGAAAAATGAGGGGTTCATTGATTAAGGTGAATCAGATAGTAGGGAATTTACTGTGTGAGCCGTGTAAATTAGCAAGCTGTTTGTTTAATCAAACAGCTTGCCCGTAAAAAGGCTCATTAACAATTAGCCAATTACAAAAAAGCTAATTAAGACAAACGACCTTTAAAGTCTTCGTAGCTGAATTCGCGAACCAGCTCAAAGTCGCCGTTAGAACGCAGGATGCCGATAGCAGGATGTTCTACACCGTTGAAGAAGGTGGTTTTCACCATGGTGTAATGCATCATGTCCTCAAACTGTAATCGATCGCCGGCCTTAAGCGGCGCATCGAATGAGTAGGTAGCAATGACATCGCCTGCAAGGCACGAATTGCCACCTAGCTTCACATTATATGCTTTTTCATTAGGCATACCCGCGCCCAAAATTGTAGGGCGGTAAGGCATTTCCAGCACATCTGGCATATGTGCAGTAGCTGAAATGTCTAGAATAGCGATATCTCCGTCATTTTCTACCATATCAACCACTTCGCAAATTAATGGCCCTGTCTGCCATGCTACCGCAGACCCTGGCTCAAGAATTACGTCTAGGTGTGGGTAACGGGCTTTAAAGTCTTTTAGTGTTTTGATGAGGTGCTCAACATCATACCCTTCACGGGTCATCAGGTGTCCGCCACCTAGGTTTAACCACTTTAATTGACCAAGCCATTTGCCAAAACGCTTTTCAATGGCTTCAAGCGTGCGTGCAGTAGCAAAAGAATCACACTCACAAAGGTTGTGGCAGTGAAAACCTTCAATACCCGATAAGTCTACGCCTTCTAGCTCACTAGCGCGTATGCCTAAGCGCGAACCTGGTGCAGCTGGGTCGTACAGTGGTGTATCTGCTTCTTGATGCTCAGGGTTTATACGAAGGCCTAACGACACGCCTGCTAGCACGTCTTTATGCGCGTTCCACTGGGTCAAACTATTAAAAGACAGGTGATTAACAAGACCCGCCAATTCCTTTGCGTCATTAACCTTGTACGCAGGAGAATATGCGTGAACTTCTTTACCCATCTCTGCAGCAAGTTTCGCTTCCCAAACCGAACTGGCCGTTGCTCCGTGTAAGTACTGTTTGATGATGTCGAAGCAAGACCACATAGAAAAGCCTTTAAGCGCCAAGATAATACGCGCGCCAGATTCGTCTTGAACCTGTTTCATCAGCTCAAGGTTTTTAATTAATTTTGCTTCTTCCAGCACGTAGCAAGGAGAGGGAATATCAGTACGTTGAGTTAAATCGGTCAATGGGATAAAGCTCCAAAAAATAAAACGGCTTTCAACATTTATCAAACGCCTAATGTATTACATTACAGGTCGTAGCTCAAAACTACTCTGTATCCTACATTCCAGTAATCTGATCTAGATTTAAATAGTGGCGTTAATAAAAAAGGGCGCTTGAATTAAGCGCCCCGATATTTCAATTATTTAGTGAAAGGGCTACCTTCACATTCGAGTACGTGCCATGGCAGACCGTGCTCGTTAAGCATATCCATGAATGGGTCTGGATCGAATTGTTCCATGTTCCATACACCTGCTTCTTTCCATGTGCCGTTAAGCATAAGCGCTGCGCCAATCATTGCAGGAACACCTGTGGTGTAAGATACTGCTTGCGCGCCTACTTCTTCGTTACATTTCGCGTGGTCACAGTTGTTATAGATAAAGATAGTTTTTTCTTTGCCATCTTTAATACCTGTGATGTAAGTGCCAATGCACGTCATTCCGCTGTAACCTTCGGCAAGTGAGCCTGGGTTAGGAAGCACGGCTTTTAAGAATTCTAGCGGTACAATCTTCTGGCCTTGGAATTCAACTGGCTCGATACTAGTCATACCAATACCTTCAAGTACACGCAGGTGGTTAAGGTAAGCATCACCAAAGGTCATCCAGAAGCGTGCACGCTTAAGGGTAGGGAAGTGCTTAACGATAGACTCTAACTCTTCGTGGAACATCAGGTAAGATGCGCGAACACCAATGTTTTGATAGTCCAGATCTTCACGTACGCTTAACGGATCCGTTTCTTTCCACTCGCCGTTTTCCCAATAGCGACCGCGTTGGGTAATTTCACGAATGTTGATTTCAGGGTTGAAGTTAGTCGCGAAAGCCTGGCCGTGATCGCCGCCATTACAGTCTACGATATCAAGGTAGTGGATTTCGTCGAAGTAATGCTTAGCTGCATATGCTGTGTAAACGTTAGTTACACCTGGATCAAAGCCACTGCCAAGAAGGGCCATAATGCCCGCGTCTTTAAACTTGTCTTGGTAAGCCCATTGCCACGAGTATTCGAATTTCGCTTCGTCTTTAGGCTCGTAATTGGCGGTGTCTAGGTAATCAGTATTAGTTGCAAGACATGCATCCATAATTGGAAGGTCTTGATATGGCAACGCTAGGTTGATTACTAGGTCTGGTTTTACTTCGTTGATAAGTGCTTCAACTTCTTTTGCGTTGTCAGCATCAACAGCGAAAACACCCTTAACGCGATCTGCACCTACTTCTTGTTGTAGCGCTTCACACTTAGATACCGTGCGGCTTGCTAAGTAAATTTCGTCGAAATGTTGCGGTAAACGTGCACATTTTTTCACAGTTACCGACGCAACACCGCCAGCACCAATAATTAAAACGCGAGACATAATAACTAATCCCTAATTTTGCTAATGAATTTTGGGCTGAATGCTAGCAGACCAATGGGATTTGGCAAGCAAAGACAGCCCATGACAGTACAAAAAATTTTAATCGTTACAACGAATGTAAAAGGTATTGCACACCTACAAATGGCTTACCTTTTAAAGCGCTCGTTATTGACCGTTTATGGTCCACACCGAGATACGTCGTTTAATCGATGTTTGAGCTGATACGAAAACAGACACGTTTTTTATCACTAACGTGTCTGTAATTCCGCTCGGCTAAAGGTTTTAATTTGCTAGGATTCTAGCGAGTAACCGTATCAATTGGTGGCGATATGACTACCTTATCATCAACTTTGTAATAAGGGTAAAGAATCAATCGCTCTTCGTGGTTCGGTGTTGCGGTAGCGATGGCGATGGCGTCGAGGGTTTTGCTGTCTTGCGTATTAACAGCCGCAGCATAAACCAATACGCTATAGCTGTTTGTGTCGGTGGTGGTATCGATAATTCGCCACTGAAGCTGCTCGATAAGCTGTGACTCTCGCTTTTTACCTTGTGTTTCGTCGTTGAAAATACAACCTACTCGGCCGTTTTCATAAATGGCCGCAAAGGGGTAAAACACATCGCATACGGGTAACATAAGCTCACATAAGCTTAGTGACTTCGACACGAGTACGTTTAATGGCGTTGGCAATGTAACTGGACGGTCGATCATAGCGCATCTCCTGTGAGTTAGCGTTGCTGGACACTTGCTAATACCTACGCTTACTACGTCACATTAGTTTAATATTCACCATTGCGATAGCTAAACATTACCATTTCATACTAAAAGATTAAGAGACTAAACCTAGGGCCTGTATATGGTCTCCCCCATTATTGCAAGAGTAAACATGCTGTTTTGACTAAAATGGTTTGCGTCCGTATATCCGGCTTCTCGTTGAAGTATTTTC